>CAZVPC010000019.1:0-1605 GCA_964629005.1 uncultured Pseudoalteromonadaceae bacterium
CTGCTCGTGTGTTCATGAAAGCTGGTAACGGTGCAATTACAATTAACAAACGTGACATTTCAGAATATTTTGGTCGTGAAACGGCTCGTATGGTTGTTCGTCAACCATTAGAATTAGTTGAAATGTTAGAAAAATTTGACTTTAACATCACTGTAGTTGGTGGTGGCATTTCGGGTCAAGCGGGTGCAATCCGTCACGGTATCACTCGTGCATTAATGCAATACGATGAAACTTTCCGTAGTGATCTACGTAAAGCTGGTTTCGTAACGCGTGATGCGCGTAAAGTTGAACGTAAGAAAGTTGGCTTACACAAAGCGCGTAAGAAACCACAATTCTCGAAACGTTAAGATTTATTCTTATACTTTTTCAAAAAACCGACCTTGCGTCGGTTTTTTTATCGCTGTAATTGATGACTTTTTACAAAAAAGTACTATACCTAGCACCATAGCTTGATTTTTAGCGCAAATGACTAAAATTTACGATCATCATCAATGAAGTTCACATACTTATTAAAACAAGCAGTTTTTACTTGAGTATTTATTGAGCTATTAAATTTGTATGTTTAATGAGCTTTTTGGTGAGCTTTTTAAGGGAACAATTCTCACTTAGATTTATATTTGGCATAAAATAATTTACGCCACTTTTTTTTAATATAAAGTCATTCTAATTGCTTAATTACCTTGTAAAAGTAGGGTTATTTATTTATGATCGTGAAGATTTTTTAGTGATTTTTTTTTAAGTGTTTTTATTTAAACAAAAAAATAATTTTGATGGTTTTATAAGTAACAAAATTAGCTTTGTTTGAATAAAACTAATTTTGGAGAGTTTGAATGAGCAATGTGCCTGTTGATAACAGCCGTCGACGCTTTTTAACCGCAGCTACTTCGGTAGTGGGTGGTGTAGGTGTTGTCGGTTGGGCTGTGCCTTTCATTGGTTCCTGGAATCCAAGTGCCCGTGCGAAAGCTGCGGGGGCTCCAGTAGAAGTCAATGTAGGAAAAGTAGAAGAAGGTCAAATGATCCGTGCTGAATGGCGCGGCAAACCTGTTTATATCGTGCGACGAACGAAAGATGTGGTTGATGAGTTGTCTAAGCATGATGATCAGTTACGTGACCCTAACTCAGAAGAGCAGCAGCAGCCTGCTTATGCGACTAATACTTATCGTTCTATCAAACCAGAGCTTCTTATTGCGTTAGGTGTTTGTACACATTTAGGTTGTGCACCAACGTATGAAAAAGAAACGTTTGGCCAATTTGTTGATGGCGTCGATAATGGCTTTTTCTGTCCTTGTCATGGCTCTAAGTTTGATATGGCCGGACGAGTTTTTCAAGGGGTTCCGGCACCACTTAACTTAGTGATACCTGAACATTCATTTACATCACCAGACACCATTTTAATTGGTGTTGGTCAAGGAGAGGCATAATGGCAAATTTTATGGCTTGGATTGAGAAGCGGTTACCGCTAATTGATACTTGGAATAAACATCTCGCTCAATATCCAGCACCTAAAAACTTTAATTTTTGGTACTTTTTTGGCTCATTAGCTATCCTTGTTTTGGTTAATCAACTCTTTACTGGTATTTGGTTAACCATGGATTATAACCCTTC
>CAZVPC010000019.1:1705-6947 GCA_964629005.1 uncultured Pseudoalteromonadaceae bacterium
TTGATGCCTTGGGGTAATATGTCGTATTGGGGCGCGCAAGTTATTATTTCGCTCTTCGGCGCTATTCCAGTGATTGGTGATGACATAACCTTATGGATCCGTGGTGATTATGTCATTTCAGGGGCAACCTTAAATCGATTCTTTGCCTTGCATGTTGCAGCGATTCCACTTGTTTTAGTTATCTTAGTGTTTTTGCATATTTTAGCATTGCACGAAGTTGGTTCAAATAACCCTGAAGGTACTGATATTAAAAAACCTAAAGGCAGTGTTCCGCTTGAAGAGCAAAGCAAATTTAAATTTCACGCTCATTACACTGATAAATATGACATTGTTGATTCGATACCATTCCATCCTTACTACACCGTAAAAGATATTATGGCCGTGGTTGTTTTCATTGCGATTTTTTGTTGGGTAATGTTTTTCCATCCCAATGGTGGCGGTTACTTCATGGAAGCGCCAAATTTTGAACCCGCTAATGGTTTAAAAACACCGGAGCATATTGCCCCAGTTTGGTATTTTGGTCCTTTCTATACTATTTTACGTATTATTCCAGATAAAGGCTTAGGTGCTATTGGTATGTTCTCAGCGATTATTGTGCTGTTTTTATTGCCTTGGTTTGACCGTGGTATAGTTAAATCGGTTAGATGTCGTAGTAAATTACATTTATTTAATCTGATCCAATTTTCAATCAGCTTTATTGTATTAGGTATACTTGGAACTATGCCGCCATCAGCAGTGCATAACATGATCGGTGTTGTTGCTGCCTTTGGTTATTTTGGCTTCTTCGTCGCACTTTGGTTCTATAGTAAAAATGAAAAAACTAAACCAGTTCCAGAGAGGGTTTCAGGATAATGAAAAAATTAATTATTGCATTGATCGCTGCTGTTATTATGTTACCAACGTTAGCGTTAGCAAACGAAGGAAAACATTTAGAACATGCTGGTAATGATTTAACCGATAAAGCATCATTAAAACGTGGCTTTAAAGCTTATATTAATAACTGTTTAGGTTGTCATGAGTTACAATACCAACGTTATAATCGTACTTTTGCCGATTTAGACATTACCAATCAAGACGGTTTGGCTAATTGGATGTATACTGGAGAAAAAGTAGGTGACCATATAACTAACACAATGCCGAAAAAAGAAGCGGCAGCGTGGTTTGGTTCTACTCCTCCTGATTTAACTTTAGAATCACGATTAAGAAGCCCTGATTGGATTTACACTTATTTACGTTCGTTTTATGTTGATAATGAACGTCCATTTGGTGTAAATAATAAAGTGTTCAAAGATGTTGCTATGCCGCATGTATTGCAAAATTTACAAGGCATTCGCACTATGGATGAACATGGCAATCTTAGCGCCGCTGTTGGTGGTTCGATGAACGAAGAAGAGTATGATGCTTATATTCGTGATTTAGTTAATTTCTTTGATTATGTGGGTGAACCTAGTAAACTTGAGCGTCAAAGCATGGGTTATTGGGTATTAGGTTATTTATTTATCCTATTTATCTTCACTTACTTATTGAAGAAAGAGTTCTGGAAAGACGTTCACTAAGTTTCTGACTTTTTGAAGGTTATTATATTAAGGGGGCTTAGCCCCCTTTGTTAGTTTTATTTATTTAATTTATTGGAGGTATTATGGCCGTTGCTGCAAACAAACGCTCGGTAATGACGTTGTTTTCACACGCAGATAATATGTATAGCCATCAAACTCGCATTGTTTTAGCGGAAAAAGGTGTTGGTGTTGATATTCATCTGGTTAATTTGGCTAACTTGCCTGAAGATCTTATTGATCTAAATCCTTATGGCACAGTGCCGACATTAATTGATCGTGAATTAGCGCTGTATGAAGCGAAAATTATTGTTGAGTACCTTGATGAGCGTTTCCCTCATCCACCATTAATGCCGGTATACCCCGTTGCTCGCGGTCGTAGCCGTTTAATGATGCATCGAATTGAATGTGATTGGTATAGCTTAGCGCACATTATAATTAATGATTCTGCTGAAGAAGCTGACAAAGCACGTCTGCAACTCAAAGAAGGCTTATTAAGTATTGCGCCAGTTTTTAATGAAGCCCCTTATTTTATGAGTGAAGACTTTAGCCTAGTTGACTGTTATTTAGCGCCATTGTTATGGCGTTTACCTAGTTTTGGTATCGACTTAACTGGGCAAGGCTCAAAAGAGTTAAAAACGTATATGTTACGAGTTTTTGAACGCGAGTCATTTCAAGCCTCGTTAACTGAAGCCGAACGCGAATTACGCTTTGGTATGTCGATATAGGTTTATGAAAACTTCAATGACCTCAAATAAGCCCTATATTGTTAGGGCTTTTTATCAATGGATTGCTGATAACGACTTAACGCCTTATATTGTTGTTGATACAACTGTATTTGGCGTGATAGTACCGATTTCATATATTAACAATGATCAAATTGTGTTGAATATATCATCGGCTTCTGTCGGTGCGATTTCATTAGTGGGTAATGAAATCGAATTGAGTGCACGTTTTGGTGGCAAGTTAGAGCATCTTGTTGTGCCATTTGGCGCAATTGCTGCAATTTATGCGAAAGAAAATGGTGCGGGAACTTCACTACCAATTGAACACGCTGAAACAGGATCCGCTGAGATCAAGCCAAAATTAGCACCAACTGGATCTAAAGCACCCGTATTAACTCAGCTTGACTCACAGACTAAATCTACAACGGCTAAGTTAAAACCACAAAAATCAAAAAGTAGAGCTAGTTTAAAAGTAATCAAATAGCTGCTGTAAACATCACTATAGCTGTGGTTTTTGCCTACAAGGATGTAGGGTTTAGATTTTCTCTGGAAAAAACCTGAACCGCGCTAGCAACTAAAATCAATCACTCTGACGGAAGATCCCTAATGAGTGACCTTTTTAAGCTAGAATCCGTAGTCACAAAACAAAATAACGGCTAAACACTTTATAGAGTTCAGTACCTTGATTAACGCTTGCCGAGGCAAAATGTAGTATAGGTAAAACATCATCGTCGACTGACAAATAATGTAATGGTTGATTTTCATTGTTAACGTCACCATAATTATCCATACGTAAAATCCGTGCTAACGGCTGCCCTGCGCTTAACGGCTGACCAAATTCAGCTAAATAATCAACCATGCCGCCCATCGGTGAGTAAAAAGTTTTGTAATCCGTTAAATAACAGGCATAGCGCGTCATTTTTTCAGCTGGATATAAATCAGTCGCTAAAAAATTTTTATACGCTAAATAACTTAAAATGCCTTGTGCGTCTTGCTTGGCAACATCTAAATTTATTTGCTCTTGTGAGCCAAGTTCAACGGTAAAGCTTTCTTTATTAAAGCTAAACTCTCGCCCTAACTTGTTAAATTCAGCTTGTAAACTCCACCACGGACAAAAAGTGGCTTCGTCCATGGCACCGTCAAATTCATTAGGGATCAAAATGGTGTGCGGAATATTAAAATAACTCGCGCTTGCTTGTGCATATTCAGGGCAATATAAATGTTTACTTGAAATTGGCCCCGTATGTAAATCTAAAACAATATCCGCTTGCTGCGCCATTTTTTGTAATTGATAGGCAATACGCTGACCAGTCGTTAATCCATACTGGTTATGATCAAGTTTATTGCTGATTTCATCTTGTAGTAATTGTTTAAACGATAACTCAATCATTCCCGCATCACTATTGAGATGTTGTTCAGCAAAAGGGCGAATAATATTGGCGTTAAAATGATACATACGGTTCCAATTAACCCCCGTTATGGGATCAAAACGACCAAGCGTATATTCACCATTTTTATGATTACAAGCCACGGGGTTAGCATAAGGCACTAAGGTTATTTCACCATTAAACTCAGTATTTCTAAGTAACTCTAATAATTGAAAAATAACCGCATTACCTTGCACTTCAGCACCATGCATATTAGCTTGAATATACACTTTTGGCGCAATATTGGTATGAATGCTAGGGCTTGTACTTTTTAAATGATAAACGGGCACGGTTAATTTAGCACCGCTTGCCATTTCGCCTACCGTTAATATTTCTTTAAAAAACTCTACCATTTTCACCTCAAATACACACTAGCACTTTGCCCTGCTCTCACTTGTGTTAACTGGTTATTAGCATAAACATATTCAGCGGCAACATTATGACACAAGAAAAACGGCATACTTTCACTAAAACCATAAGCACCACAATAACCAAATATTAACTGCTCACCAATACAAACATCTGCTGGCAAAGCCATGACACCAAGCTTATCTAAACTGGTACATAATGGGCCATGTAAATGATAATTTATGTCTAGCGCTGGCTCAGTTAATAAAGAAAAATCACGCAACATACTCACAGGAAAAGGCTGTTCAGTGATCGCGGGGCGAATAATATGATTAATACCTGCCGCTAACACCAGTTGCTGCTCACCATAATTAATTTTTTTATCCACCACCCCAGTAACGTAATAGCCACACTGCCCTACTGCATAACGACCTAATTCAAGCCATAATTCATCCACACCAGCCTGTGCTTTTATACTCGCCAAATCTGCAATAATTTGTGACCAACTGAGCTCTTGAGTTTGCGTTAAATAATCGAGACCTAAACCACCACCCAAATCAAGTATTTTAAATTCCATCTTAAGCTGCTGAGCAAGCTGCTTTAATGGCGTAACCATTTGCGACCACAATGAATACATTTTTTCATTACTGAGCATATTACCCCATTGAAAAATATGTAAACCACAAATATCTAATGCCGAATAATCACTCAATTTAATGTTTTTCCACTCAGCTATCGCTAAACCAAACGGCGTTAAACTATTACCTCCTAAGGGATTTTTTTCACCCTTTGGCCATTGCAACTGCACTCGTAACAATACCGTTGGCGGTTTTCCTCTAGCACTTACTTTAGCACCTACTTTAGCGTTTAAAGCCGCTTCATTTAGCCATTTAAGTTGATTTAAACTTTCTACCACAAAGGTATTTACCCCTTGTTTAAGAAAATGCGCCAGTTGTTTTTTTGATTTAGCGGGCCCAGTATTAAGCACTCTTTCAGCATTAATACCTTGTTTTAAGACTTGCTGTAATTCCCCACTACTGGCAACATCAAAATTAAAACCTTGTTGGTCTAATACCTTAATAATATGAGATAATGGATTAGCCTTTACCGCATACCACAATTTAACTACCTGTTGTTTTTGCAGTTCCGCTAAATGCTGTTTTAACCTATCTAGATGATAAACAAAATA
>CAZVPC010000019.1:7047-13385 GCA_964629005.1 uncultured Pseudoalteromonadaceae bacterium
CGGCTCTAATACGCCACCAATTTGCACGGCAGCTGATACATGCACATTTTTGCCAATTTGCGCACACGATCCAATTAATGCATGGCTGTCAATCATAGTGCCACTATCAACAAATGCGCCAACATTAATATACGCTGGCGGCATAATAATCACCCCTGGTGCGACATAAGCACCACGTCTGACAGATGAACCACCGGGAACCAAACGAACATTATCCGCAACCGTAAATTGCCGTGCGGGTAAATTGTCTTTATCAACAAAACCTTGGTAATTACCTGCAAATTCAGTATTTTTACCTGCTTTAAATGCCGCTAATATTGCTTGTTTAACAACCACATTGGCCTGCCACACTCCCGCTTTATTTTGGCTTGCTGAACGGACTGTACCTGCTTCTAATTGTGTTAATGTTTCTTGCCAGCTCATGTTAAGATCCTACAACTTGGGAGATTAGTGTTTGTGCATTTGCTGTTTGCGTGTTTTCTAATGATATTTGTTCAAGCAACCAAGCATTAATTTGTTGTTCGAAACTAAGTAACTCTGCCGTTGACTTAAGCTCTAAATGAGTTAATGGTGCACGTAAATTTGGTAAGTTTATTTGTCCCTGTAAATGCATTAAGACTTTAACAGGAATAGGGTTAGCGACACTAAATAACGCCGCAATGGCTTTATGCCATAATGGTATTAAGCTTGCGCCATTACTTTGTAATGCCAACGCAACGTAACGTTGCGACGCCTCAGGCCAAGCATTGGCACAAACCGATACTAACCCTTTAACGCCAGCATTAACTAAATGTGGCAGCATCGCATCTTCACCACTATATAAATCAATATTTGCGGCTACTTGGCGATAAGCCAAAAATTTATTAATATCGCCACTGGCTTCTTTCATCGCCCAAAAATTACGATGATCTTTAAGATTTTTTACCGTTTCCAAAGGGATTTCGACACCGCTACGCGATGGTACGTTATAAAGCATACAAGGAAAATTTGCCGCATCGAGTAATTGCTCAAACCATAATGTTTGACCAACCGCTCCGGGTTTTGCATAAATAGGGGTGCCAAGTAAAAAAGCATCAATAGTGTATTGATTACATTGTTTAACCCAAGCAACTTGCTCAGCTAAGTTATAACCACCAACAGCAACCATTAACGGTGTATTTAGGTTTAATTGGCAAACAAACTCGACAATTTGCTGGTGCTCAACAGAGGTTAATGCCAACCCCTCACCCGTACTACCCAATAATAAAATACCATTACCTGCTTGTGCTTGCTTGCGCGCAATAAGGGCTAAATGAGTAAAATCGACAGTATTGTTTTCGTTAAAAGGGGTAACCAGTGCAGTCCACAAAATGGTAGCTGAAACAGGGGTTGTGGCTGATGTTAAATCAGCGGGCGTAGTTGTTACTAAATTGTTTTGATTCATTGTTCTCGAACTCATATTGTTCGGAGAACTTTTTAGGCGTTTGTAAGTAACTATCAACTCATATCAGGGCATATTACCTAAGTAGCGTTTGCAGTTTTTACAAAGGCCAGAAGCTCTCCACCATAGATTACAGGTGACAGTCGCAAAGGTTCAACTTCAACGACCGATAAACATACCATCAAATATACATTTACCTCGGCGCTAATCCCCCTCAATACTCTTCAACGAAGTTTGATCTTCTCAAAGTATCTACCTGGTTAACGCTCCTCTTCTGGCCCTTTTTGATGCTAACCGATGTAAAAATCCGCTAGCTATAAATAAGGGACAAGGCTATTAAATCATTTTTTAGAGTTTTTAGTCAATCAATTATTTACGAGTATTAGTAATAATTTCATTTTCAATTAACCACAATCGGTCTTGTCCCCACACTTTAACATTTTTATAAACAAAACAGGGCACCCCCCAAAAATCCATCGCATTTAATTCAATCAAATTCTGATCTGCCCATGATCGCCATTTTTGCTGCTGTTCATCTTTATTTTGAGTTGATTTTTGCTGATCGAAGTCAATGGCTTGTTGATAATCTAATTCTAATTGCTGACAAATTTTTTCTACATTTTTTCTTATGGTTAAGTTAATACCTTCAACATAAACGGCATCAAACATTGCCGCCATAAACACCTCAGTTTTATCTTTTTGCTCTGCATAAGCAAAAAGTTGATAACAATTAATCACACCTTGTCCAATAGGATCAGCAAAATTTCCAAAAGGAATATTCAGCGCCTTAGCTTCTCGAATGCTATCAAGAAAAATATAACGCATTTTATTCTTAGACACGTTAAAATCTCGCATGACTAAAGGCAAAACTGGTTTTATTATTAATGGCACGCCATAATGTTTTGACAATTGCTGTACTTGTTTAAAACCTAAATAAGAGTACGGGCTTCGTAACGACAGATAAACCGTAATAGGGGATTGATGATCTAAGTTTAAATCTGACGTTTGAAGATAAAATTTTAATCGATTTTTTTGCCCACAAATCATATTTTTACTTTTAGCTAAATTGAAGTTTATTAATTTTTCTTCAAAATAGTCAATTCGATCTAGCCCCAAATACCATTCACCGCAAAACAAGATGGTACTAGGTAAATAATGCCCTTTAGCTAACAAAATATCTTGATTTTTAAATTGAGAATTGATCACTGGCGTTGATGACTGAAAATGCTCGGTAAAGCCGCCATACCAAGTTTTACAAAAAATATCGCAAGCATCTTGCAATGAATGTCGTTGAATTTGCCATAACTGTTGCCCAGTGATCAAAGAGCGCTGCTCTGGCAGTTTTTCAATCGCTTTTAAATGATATTGACTTGCTAACAAATTTGCATCTTGTAATGCCCAACGACGCCAATTTTGCGGATCTGAAATATCACGAGATAAACTTTCACTGATCAAACATAGTTCAAAATCAATATGAAAACGTTGCACTAAATCAGGTAAAATTTGTATTAAAATCAAGCTATGAGGATCATTTAAGGCGAGAAAAATCTGCGCTTTAGGTTTTTTATTAAAAAAATCAGCTAAATAAAAATAACGAAAATCAAGTAAATATTTACGCCAATCGCTTTTTAACCAAGCAATCATTAATTTTTTAATATTTTTATGGATAAAACTTGTTTCTGCAAATTGTGGTTTCATACCAATATTAACTTGTTAATTTTATTGCCTTTAATATTTTTCTCGCTTAATATTAATTGCAACAGCAGTTTTAACTGCATAGAGTTAAAAACATGAGCTTAGGGGTAAACCCCTTCAAAATCTCTACAAAATCAGCTTATTGCAAACCTTACCGTAATTAATTAGAAGATAGCCAACTTATTCACTATTTATCAACCAATCATAGCGTCATAGTATCAACCGCTAAAGTAACGTAAAATCACATTAAAACCAATATTTTACTGCACTAAGTAGGAGTGTAATGTCTTTAACTAACACAAGCCAGTTATTACTAAGAAATGTTGATTTACTTAACGAAAAACAGGTTCTATTAATCAATGCGCCTGCTGATGTATTTATCGATCAATACATTAACCATTATCCCAATAGTAAAATTAGTTGTTTTAACAGTAATTATGCTGAGCATTTAGCCTTAAAAAAAGCAAACTATAAGAATACTAGCTACCATTTTAGTGCTCATTATCAAAGTACGACCAAACATGATTTGGCGATTATTTTTTTTCCTAAATCGAAAAAAGAATTTACTTTCACCTTAACAATGCTCACTAATGTGTTAGCTCAAAATGCTAAAGTATTATTAGTAGGTGAAAATAAAGGAGGTGTTAAGTCTTCAATAAAACTAAGTGATAGTATTTTATCCTCATGTGAAAAAATTGACTCTGCACGCCACTGCTCTTTATATTTTGGTGAATTCAACAACAAAAACAAGCACTTTTCATTAGATGATTGGTATCAATATTACCAACTAACGATCAATGGTATCAATTTAACCATCGCGTCGTTACCGGGCGTTTTCAGCCAAAGTGAACTTGATGTTGGCACCAACCTTTTATTAAAAAACTTGCCCAATAAGCTCGCGGGTAAAGTATTAGACTTTGGTTGTGGTGCTGGTGTTATTAGCGCTTATATTGGTAAAAAATTTAATCATGCTGAACTTTCATTACTTGATATTAGTGCATTAGCATTGCAATCAGCAGAAAAAACCTTAGCGATAAATAACTTACATGGCAATGTGTTTGCTTCAAACAGCTTGCAGCAAGTTACTGAAAAATATCAACACGTGGTTTCAAACCCCCCTTTTCATCAAGGACTAAAAACCCATTATGCTGCCACAGAATCTTTTTTATCGGAAATAAAAAATCACTTAACAAAATCAGCCAATATCACTATCGTGGCAAACAATTTCCTCCATTATCAATCAATAATGGAACAATACATTGGTGTCACTAAACTGGTCACTAATGAAAAAGGTTTTTGTATTTATCAAAGCCAACATAAATAAGCACTAACAAATTGATTTTATTAATTAGTGTTTTCTTTATCTCAGTCAATTTTTAGACCATACTATACTCGTGTTACCTCGAAATGCTCGTTTCAGCGAAACAGATATTTTGAAGTAGCATGAGTATAACATTAGCTATGGACAATCCAACGAATTTCATTTTTTTGAACTCTAATATTAATTAAAACATTTAATGGCAACAATGCAGAAAATCCAAACTATTCATCGTAAATTTAACAGTCGCTACATGCTGTTTTGTTCAATTTTGTTTGTTATCGGCTGCGCTATTATTATCACAATTATTACCAATAATGCTAAAGAAGATATTAATCAAGATATACACCAGTGGGTCAAATTTATCAGTGCTCAAAGCGCCAAAAATTTACTTAACAATGAACGTAAAACATTAACAGATGAACTACAAATATTAGAAACGGTTAATAACTTAAGTTATGTCCACATATTTAAACTGCTCGACAATGATCAAAAAGACAATGATCAAAAAATAGAGCATTTTACCAGTTTCAGGCGCGATACGCGTTTTCACATTATGCCAAAGAATGTCACTGAAATAAGAGCATTATTTACCGCCAAATTTTCTGATGATTTTGTTGAAATGACAGCCCCAATTAAGAATAAACAACAAGTTATCGGTTATTTGTATATTCGACTAAGTTTAAATGAACTGAACCATCAACTATTAAGAACAACTGTTTTTATTTTTATTATTGCCACCATAGTTTTACTGAGTTCATTGGTGATCATTTCTAAATTACTACAAGGCGTTATTGAAGCAATTTCACAATTAATCAACAACATTCAACAAATCACTTATCAAAAAGATTTTTCTATTCGTTGCGATACCCTGCCTTACCAAGAATTAAATGCTTTATCACAAAACATTAATCTAATGTTAAACCGAACCGAAAAACAGATTACTAAACAAGTTCAAGCCGAACAGCAAGTGATTCAACTAAATAGCGAACTAGAAAACAAAGTTAATCAACGTACTGAAGCATTAAAAGAGTCTAACCAAGAACTATTAACTACACTTGAAACTATGCACCAATACCAAGGGCAACTCGTTGAAAGTGAAAAAATGGCGTCGCTTGGTGACATGGTTGCAGGTGTTGCTCATGAAGTAAATACTCCCATTGGCTTAGGCGTCACCTCTTCAAGTCTACTTTTTGACCGTTTGACAGAAATTAAGCAAGCTTTTGAAAATAAAACCTTAAAATCAAGTCAATTAAAAAGATTTCTTAGTGATGGTGAAGAAAATCTCGATATTATCATGCGCAACCTTAAACGCGCCGCCGATTTAATCACCAGTTTCAAACAAGTCGCGGTTGATCAATCAAGCTCAGAGCAACGCAAATTTAATTTTAAAGGCTTACTAAGTGAAGTTATTTTAACCTTAGCACCACAACTAAAAAACACTCCTTACACCATTGAAATAGATTGCCCTGAAGATTTAATTGTTATCAGTAAACCCGGCTCTATTAATCAAATTTTAGTTAATCTTATCGTCAACTCAATTATTCATGGTTTCGATAATCAGGATTTTGGCAAAATTAGTATTACGGTTATTCAATTAAAAAATCAAATCAACATTCATTATTGCGATGACGGTATTGGTATTAATCAAGACATTAAAGCAAAAATGTTTGATCCTTTTATCACCACCAAAAGAGGCTCTGGTGGCAGCGGTTTAGGAATGCATTTAGTTTACAATTTAGTAACCCAAGCGCTAAATGGCACTATTTCTTTCGAGAGTGAAACAAACAAAGGCGTTACTTTTGATATTGATTTCCCCATTGCTAATTGATTAAAAAAAGGCTTATCAATGATCTTAGCTAAGAAATTCTTCGTAGTATATTCAATTTATTAAAAACCGACCAA
>CAZVPC010000019.1:13485-22864 GCA_964629005.1 uncultured Pseudoalteromonadaceae bacterium
TGATCTTAGCTAAGAAATTCTTCGTAGTATATTCAATTTATTAAAAACCGACCAACACAACACTTTTTAAGTGGCTTGAGTAAATATTTTTTTCCACTATAATGACTGATTAATTTGTTAATTATTTGTGTCAGCAACGGAAAAAGCCTATGCATAAGCCCCACATTCTTTTAGTTGAAGATGAAAATGTCACGCGTTTTAACCTTCGTAGTTTATTTGAAGCAGAAGGCTATCAAGTATCAGAAGCCATTGATGGTCAAACCATGGATGTACAACTTCAACAAAACAAGATCAATTTAGTCATTATGGATATCAACTTACCCGGTAAAAATGGCTTGATTTTAGCGAAAGAATTGAAAAAAAACAGCAATCTTGGTTTGATTTTTCTTACCGGTAGAGACAGTGATATCGACAAAGTACTTGGTTTAGAAATTGGTGCTGACGACTATTTAACCAAACCATTTAATCCACAAGAGTTAACGATTAGAGCGAGAAATATTCTCAATAGGATCAAACATAGCTCAACCGAATTAGATGATACAGTGATCAAGTTTAATCAGTGGAGTCTTGATTGCCAAGCACGAAAATTAACCTCGCCGACCCGCGAAGTGGTCGCTATTCCTCGTGGTGAATTTCGCGCCTTACGCTTATTAATCAAAAATTCGGGTCAGATTGTTACTCGCCAACAACTCATTAAAGAAATGACGGGTAGAGATCTACGCACCAATGATCGAACTGTTGATGTTACTATTCGGCGTTTACGAAAACATTTTGAAGCGGTAGAAAATGGTCCCGAATTAATCAACACCATCCATGGCGAAGGTTACCGTTTCGTTGGTACTGTACAATAAAACCTTTATTGGTTAGCAAAACTAACTTTTTAACCATTGCTGAAATGAAGCCATAGCCTGAGTATTTATTTGCTGTAATTGCAGCAAATACTCTGCTTTTTTCAAGTGATCCGCTGATGACTTTTCTATATTAACCAATAACGTATAGACCTGAATTAAGCCAACGCTACCCGCTGCCCCTTTCATTTTATGACATTGTTCTTGCCACAATTGTTGCGAATTTTCCGATAATGCTTGCTTGATTTCTTCTATATATACGGTCGATTGTTGTTGATATAAAGCCAACATTTTAGCAAGCGTACTGTGATCTAATGTTTCTAAATAACCATTGAGTAAATTTAAATCTAACTGCTCATTTTCCATCCAAAAAAATTCCATCCATTAATATTTACTATCACAAGACTAACGAAATACTTACTGAAATTCAAAAGATATTCTTATAAAATTCAACGCTAATATAAACAATCTGATTTTTTTATAAAAATAAAATTAAGGATCATTATTAAAAGTAAGGTAGAATATGCGCCCTTGAATTCAAATACCTTTGATCAAGACTAAATTTGTACTGAATGCGGAGTAATAATGTCGTCATCAATGCCCGATATTGCCAACCATACCACAGCTCAAACTGAAGGAAAGCTGAATTGGGTCGGTATGAGTAACATTGAAATGCCTATAATGGTTGTCTCTAAAAATGAAACAGACCGCCTAGTTTCTGCTCATATTGACGCCTTTGTCAATCTTAAAGAGCCACAAGCGAAAGGCATTCATATGTCGCGCTTATACCTGCTTATCGATGAATTATCGGGCGATGGTGTCCTTGATCACCCAAGCTTGGTCACCTTGCTTGACGGTTTTATCAGCAGTCATCACGATTTAAGCGATAATGCTAAAGTGCAATTTAAATTTAATTACCATTTACGCCGTAAATCATTAAACAGTGGCAAACTTGGCTGGAAAGCCTATCCAGTAACTATTACGGGTAGCTTAAACCAAGGTAAGTTAGAAATAGAATTAGCCCTTAATGTTACTTATTCTTCAACATGTCCGTGCTCTGCTGCTTTAGCTCGTCAATTAGTACAACAAGCCTTTAATGAAAAATTTAGTGCGCAAAAAACCTTAGATCATCAAACGATATATGAATGGTTAGGCACCACCGAAGGCATTGTCGCCACCCCGCACAGCCAACGCTCTATCGCCGAAGTTAAAGTAAAGCTCAATAATAATATTAAATATTTTCCGATCACCGATTTAGTTAATATGATCGAAGGAGCCTTAAAAACACCGGTACAAGCCGCAGTTAAAAGAGCAGATGAACAAGAATTTGCCCGTTTAAATGGCCAAAATTTAATGTTTTGTGAAGATGCAGCGCGCCGGTTACAACATGTAATGAATTTAACGACGGATCAATATGATGATTTTTGGTTGAAAATAAACCACTTAGAATCTTTACATGCTCACGATGCCGTTAGCATTACCACCAAAGGTATTGTTGGTGGTTATCAGTCTTAATTATTTTTAACATAAGACCTTATTTTTCCATAAAAAAGCCAAACGGTAATAATGTTTGGCTTTTTTGTTGCGCCACCCCCTAATAATCACGCATAAACCCCAATAAAACATGAATATTCATGCAAATATCATTATGTAATTTTATTACATAACACTTTAGTCTCATCATTCATATTTTATTCTTTATTGTAATAACTAAGTAAACAAACCACTCAAAACGTTCGCTAATTAACCATGTAAATAGTTATACCACGCTAATCTCAATGAAAATGTAATAAAATTACGAGCAAACACTCTATTTTATTTGACCTTTGTTGCATTTAGCATTAGTGTAAAGCGTTCCTCTTAGTGATTGTAAGGGTATTTATGCAAAACAACCCATTCTTATTACTTTCTGCATTCAAATCATTAAGCAGAATTCGAAAAACTTATTTAGGAGAACGCTATGCAGCTTTATGATCACAACCAGCAAAAAGATAATTGTGGCTTTGGTTTAATTGCCCATCAACAAGGTGAAGCAAGTCATAAGCTGATCAAAACCGCCATTTCGGCGCTCGATCGTATGCAGCATCGTGGCGGGATTGCCGCTGATGGTAAAACCGGTGATGGTTGTGGTTTGTTATTGCAAAAGCCTGACTCCTTCTTTCGTTCAATTGCCGAGGAAAAAAATTGGCAGTTAGGCAAAAAATACGCGGTAGGCATGATTTTTTTAAACACCGATCCTGTACAAACGGTATTAACTAAAAAAATATTTGAAGAAGAATTAACCCGTGAAACCTTAACCATTGTTGGCTGGCGTGAAGTACCGACTAATACCGACATTTTAGGTGAAATTGCCGTCAGTAACTTACCTAAAATAGAGCAAATTTTTATTGATGCGCCGCCGGGATGGCGTAATAGAGACTTAGAACGTCGTTTATATATGGCACGTCGTCGGGCTGAAAATCGCATTGCGAGCGAAACTCAAGATGATAAATTTTACATCGCCAGCTTGTCGTGTTTAGTCACCATCTATAAAGGCTTAATGATGCCGATAGATTTGCCAAACTTTTATTTAGATTTAGCCGATATTCGCATGCAAAGCGCTATTTGTGTATTCCATCAACGCTTTTCCACCAATACGTCACCACAATGGCACTTAGCACAACCGTTTCGATATTTAGCACATAATGGTGAAATTAATACTATTCGCGGTAATCGCCAATGGTCTCGCGCTCGTACTTATAAATTTAAATCACCGCTACTACCTGATTTACAAGACGCCGCCCCCTTTGTGAACGAAAAAGGCTCTGATTCATCATCACTCGATAATATGCTCGAACTACTTTTAGCCGGTGGTATGGATTTATTTCGTGCGATGCGCTTGTTAATACCCCCTGCGTGGCAAAACAGCACACGTATGGATGATGATATTAAGGCCTTTTACGAGTTTAACTCTATTCACATGGAACCTTGGGATGGTCCGGCAGGTATCGTCATGACCAACGGTCGTCATGTAGCTTGTAACCTTGATCGTAACGGTTTGCGCCCTGCCCGTTATGTTATTACTCGTAATGGTTTTATTACCTTAGCCTCAGAAGTTGGTATTTGGGATTATGGTGAAGATGAAGTTATTGCTAAAGGTCGCGTTGGTCCTGGTGAAATGCTCGCCATTGACACTTATACTGGTAATATTTTTAATTCAGCCGACATTAATGAAGATCTCAAAAGCCGTCACCCCTATCGACAATGGTTAAATAACAATGTTCGCCGATTAACGCCATTTGCCGACTGTGAAACTAACATGATCGGTACGCGCATTTTTTCTGAACAGGAAATGGCGCAATACCATAAATTGTTTAATTACAGCTACGAAGAAATTCAACAAGTTATTAAAACCTTAGCTGAAAATGGTCAAGAAGCAACAGGTTCAATGGGCGATGATACCCCCATGGCAGTACTGTCAAGCCAGCCACGTACCTTGTTTGATTACTTCCGCCAACAATTTGCACAGGTAACTAACCCACCTATTGATCCATTACGTGAACGTTATGTTATGTCACTTGCTACTAGTATTGGTCGTGAGCAAAATGTTTTTAATGAAACTACTGGCCATGCTGATCGCATGACATTTTCTACTCCTATTTTAATGTATACCGGATTAAAACAATTACGCGAACTTGATCCTGAGCATTATCGCTCTGATACGCTAACGCTTAACTACGATCCAGACGAAGGTTTAAAAGCAGCCGTTATTCGTTTATGTGATGAAGCAGAAGATTTAGTACGCAACAAGCACACAGTTATTTTAGTATTATCTGATCGCCAAATTTATCAAGGTTTACTACCTATTCCAGCAGCCATGGCGGTGGGCGCGGTACAAAAACGCTTGGTTGATCAACAACTACGCTGCGATTCTAATATAATTATCGAAACCGCAGCCGCGCGCGATTCTCATCAATACGCCGTACTACTCGGTTTAGGTGCAACCGCCATATATCCTTATATTGCTTATGAAACCATCGAGCAGTTGGTTGCACAAGGACAAATAAAATCAACACCACGCCAAGCGGTAGAAAATTATCGCAATGGTATTAACAAAGGTTTATTGAAAATTCTCTCTAAAATGGGAATTTCAACTATCGCCAGTTATCGCTGTGCAGGATTATTTGAAATTATCGGTTTAGGGCAAGAAATCATGGAAATTTGCTTTCCTGATTTACCTAGCCGTATTCAAGGTGCTGATTTTAGCGATATCGAACAAGACAATATTAACCTTGCCCGTCGCGCCTTTTTAAGCCATCAAAAAATAAATCATGGCGGTTTATTAAAATATGTTCACGGCGGCGAATACCATGCATTTAATCCTGATGTGGTTAACTATTTACAGCGTGCGGTACAAACGGGGAATTACGACGATTATAAAAAATTTGCTAAACAAGTTAACGAACGTCCTATAGCAACCTTGCGGGACTTATTAGGTTTCAAAGAAAAGACTAAAGCTATCGAACTTAACCAAGTTGAAGCAGATTCAGAATTATTTAAACGTTTTGATAGTGCCGCCATGTCAATTGGTGCGCTAAGCCCTGAAGCACACGAAGCATTAGCTATTGCCATGAATCGTTTGGGTGGTTTTTCAAACTCAGGTGAAGGTGGAGAAGACGAGCGTCGTTTCGGCACCGTTAAAAATTCACGGATCAAGCAAATAGCCTCTGGACGTTTCGGGGTAACCCCCCATTATCTAGTCAATGCCGATGTGTTACAAATTAAAATAGCCCAAGGGGCTAAACCCGGCGAAGGTGGTCAATTACCCGGTGGCAAAGTTTCACCCTTAATTGCTAAATTACGTTTTTCAGTGCCCGGCGTTACCCTTATTTCGCCACCACCACACCACGATATTTATTCGATTGAAGATTTAGCGCAACTTATTTTTGACTTAAAACAAGTGAACCCTAAAGCGGTTATTTCGGTTAAGTTAGTATCGGGACCCGGTGTTGGCACTATTGCCTCGGGCGTCGCTAAAGCTTATGCAGATTTTATTACTATTTCAGGCTATGACGGTGGCACAGCAGCAAGTCCATTAACCTCGGTAAAACATGCAGGTTGCCCGTGGGAAATCGGCTTAGCAGAAGCACATCAATCGTTAGTCGCCAACGGTTTACGCCATAAAGTACGATTACAAGTTGACGGCGGTTTAAAAACCGGAGTTGATATTGTTAAAGCCGCCATTTTAGGCGCAGAAAGTTTTGGTTTTGGTACCGCACCTATGGTGGCACTAGGTTGTAAGTTTTTGCGTATTTGTCATTTAAATAACTGTGCCACGGGTATCGCCACTCAAGATGATATTTTACGTGATAAATTTTTTAAAGGTTTACCCGATCAAGTCATGAATTATTTTAAATTTATTGCCCATGATGTGCGTGAGATCATGGCAAAACTTGGCATAGCAAATTTAACCGAACTTATTGGTCGTACTGATTTATTAGTCCCCTTAAAAGGCATTAGTGCGAAACAACAAAAATTAGATTTATCGCCGATCATTGCTGCGGTAGTCGCTGATGATAATACCGCACTTCATCAAACTGAAAAAAACACCCCCTTTGATCAAGGCCTATTAAACCAAGAAATTGTTAAAATTACTCATGATGCCGTAGCACATAGCAGTGGTGGCGACTATCGCTTTAGCATTAAAAATACTGACCGTTCAGTGGGTGCTACCGTTTCCGGTGAAATTGCTCGTTTGCATGGTAACAATGGTATGGCTGGTGATCCAATAACGCTACATTTAAATGGCACCGCCGGACAAAGTTTTGGTGTATGGAATGCGGGAGGCTTAGAAATGATCTTAACCGGTGATGCTAACGATTATGTCGGTAAAGGCATAGCTGGTGGAAAATTAACCCTTAAACCACCAAAAGGCGTTGAATATATTTGCCATAAAACCATGATCATGGGTAACACCTGTTTATATGGTGCTACCGGAGGAAAATTATATGCCTGTGGTTGTGCTGGGGAACGTTTTGCGGTACGTAACTCTGGTTGTCATGCGGTTGTTGAAGGCACTGGCGATCACGCTTGTGAATACATGACTGGTGGTATTGTTACTATTTTAGGTGAAATAGGTGTTAACTTTGGTGCTGGTATGACCGGCGGTTTTGCTTATGTATTAGACGAAGCTGATGATTTAGCGACACGTTTAAATACCGAATCAATTGAAATGTTAGCGATCACTGACTTAACCATTCATCAAGAACATTTACGTGGCATTATCAGCCAGCATCTTAATGAAACTGACAGCCCGCGCGCCCAAGAAATTTTAGCTAACTTTGATAAATTTGCGCCCTTATTCAAATTAATTAAACCCAGTGCAACTGATGTCAAAACCTTGTTAAGCCATCATGGTCATTCATCGGCTGAACTTCGTGTACAAGCGCAATAAAAGGTATAGCAAAACATGAGTAAAAATATATATCAATTTATCGACGTTGAACGCATTGATCCGCCCAAAAAAGCAACTGAACAACGTAAAATTAATTTTGTCGAAATTTATCAACCACTAAGTAAAGATCAAAGTGCGGGTCAAGCCGAGCGTTGTTTAGACTGTGGTAACCCTTATTGTGAATGGAAGTGCCCTGTTCATAATTATATTCCACAATGGTTAGAGTTAGTTTCTAACGGAAAAATCATTGAAGCCGCAGAATTATGTCATCAAACCAATAGCTTACCTGAAATGTGCGGTCGAGTTTGTCCACAAGATAGATTATGTGAGTCTGCTTGTACACTAAACAACGACTTTGGTGCCGTTACCATAGGTAATATTGAAAAATACATTACCGATACCGCTTTTGCCCAAGGTTGGACTCCCGATTTATCGCAAGTAGTTAAAACCGGAAAAAAAGTTGCTATTATCGGCGCTGGCCCCGCAGGTTTAGCCTGTGCCGACGTATTAGCTCGCCATGGTATAGACGCGGTGGTTTATGATAAAAATGCTGAAATTGGCGGTTTATTAACGTTTGGTATTCCGTCATTCAAATTAGAAAAAGACATTATTGTCCGCCGCCGAAAAATATTTGAAGGCATGGGCATAGAATTTCGTTTAAATATGGATGTTGGTAGTGATATTAGTTTTAATGAGCTTAGCCAGCAATACCACGCCGTATTTTTAGCCTTGGGTACTTATACCGATATGACTGGCGGCTTTGCGCACGAAAGTGCTGACGGCGTATATAGCGCGCTAGATTTTTTAATTGGTAATACCCAAAATTTAATGAAGTTAAACGAAAATAATGCCGCCAAAGATCTCAAACCGTATGTTAATTTTAACGGCAAAAAAGTGGTGGTATTAGGTGGCGGCGATACCGCGATGGATTGTGTGCGTACTTCTATTCGTCAAAGTGCCGCTGAGGTAACTTGTGCTTATCGTCGTGATCAAGCCAATATGCCCGGTTCACCACGTGAAGTACAAAATGCCAAAGAAGAGGGAGTTAATTTCGCCTTTAATGTTCAACCGCTTGATATTGCAGTTAATGAACAAGGTAAAGTAATGGGTGTTAACTTTGTTAAAACCCAGCTTAGCGAGCCTGATACTAACGGCCGCCGCAATCCAGAAGCCATCGCCGGTAGTGAGTTTATGATGCCCGCTGACGCCGTAGTTATCGCGTTTGGTTTCTTACCAAGCCCACCACAGTGGATGAAAGATGCCGGTGTCGAAATCGATAATCGCGGTCGCGTCGTTGCGGTTGATAACAGCAAATTCGCCCTACAAACCAGTAAAGATAATATTTTTGCCGGTGGCGACATGGTACTTGGCTCCGATTTAGTGGTTACCGCCATCGACCAAGGGCGCAAAGCCGCATTAGGTATTTTAGACTACGTGTTGAGTAAATAAACTTATTTGCTACAATTCTATCTATACTGTTAGCGAATGAGTTGACCGAATAGTGATATAGAGGCTTTTTATCACTTACGTGGGGGTTAGACACACCGTCATCTGACACACACCGTCATCCTGACGAAGGTCAGGATCTAAAACTAAAAATAGGCTTTACCATGAATAGACCACAACGCGATATTACTTTACGTTTTTTAGCCGAACCACAAGATGTTAATTTTGGTGGTAAAGTCCATGGTGGCGCCGTAATGAAATGGATCGATTTAGCAGCCTACGCTTGTGCCGCAGGCTGGAGTGGTAAATATTGTGTTACTGCCTATGCGGGTGGTATTCGCTTTGTTACGCCCATTCATGTTGGTAGCCTAGTCGAAGTTGAAGCTAAAGTGATTTACACGGGCAAATCATCGATGCATATAGCCATTGAAGTGGTAGCTTGCGATCCAAAATCATTAAATCGCCGCTTAACCACCCACTGTATCGTTATCATGGTTGCCATGGATGAAAATAGTCAAACCGTTGAAATTCCTACTTGGATTCCTGAAACCCCAAAAGATCAAGATCAACATCAAACTGCGATAAAACTAATGGAAATGCGCAAAAAAATTGGTGAAGAAATGGAAATATTCGTCGACTAAAATATTAAACT
>CAZVPC010000020.1:0-4884 GCA_964629005.1 uncultured Pseudoalteromonadaceae bacterium
CGAGGCTCGACAAATAAATGAGCCCATAAAATTTGCTAAAGTTAACAAAAGTATCACAAACGAAATAGAATCATTTATTTCTATCTCTAGTTATTTATATTACAAAAAAACTAATCATGAGATATTGCTATGCTGATAAAATCCCTTAAACCGTATCTTTTAAAAGAAAGTGCGGTCACAGATGAACATATCTATCAAGGTCGTCGAACCTTGCTTAAACAGCTAGGTTTTGTTGGTGCAAGTGGTTTACTAACCCCCGCAATGAGTAGTCATGCCGGCATATTTGATTTTTTAGATAAAAAACCGATTGAAGCCTTTAAAGTAAGTCCTTTAGCCTATACAAAAGCGACAATAACAACACAAGTTATGACGCCAGAAGCGAAAGTAACTAGCCATAATAATTTTTATGAATTTGGTGCTAAAAAAAATCAACCAGCACAGTTAGCACAGCAATTTAACGTAAAACCGTGGCAGTTAAGTATTTCGGGACATTGTAACAATCCATTGACGCTCGATTATGATGATTTGTTTACAACGTTTGCCATTGAAGAACGTATTTATCGACTTCGTTGTGTAGAAACTTGGTCAATGGTTATTCCGTGGTTAGGCTTTCCGTTAGCAAAGCTGTTACAAAAAGCACAACCGAATTCACGCGCCAAATACGTAGTATTTGAAACACTTTATGATCCTAAACAAATGCCGGGACAAAAAAATCGTCGTTTAGGCGGTGGTATAAGTTATCCTTATATAGAGGGTTTGCGACTCGATGAAGCGATGAATCAATTAACTTTTATGAGTGTGGGCTTGTACGGTAAAACCTTACCCCCGCAAAATGGTGCGCCTATTCGTTTAGTGGTGCCATGGAAATATGGTTTTAAAAGTATCAAATCAATTGTTGCCATTAAATTTGTTGAACAGCAACCAGCTAATACGTGGAATGTATTAATACCCAAAGAATATGGTTTTTATGCCAATGTTAATCCACAAGTTGCCCATCCACGTTGGAGTCAAGCGAGCGAACGGCGTATTACTACGGGTGGTTTGTTAGCTAGAAATCGCATTGCTACGTTACCCTTTAATGGCTATGGTGAGCAAGTTGCCGATTTATACAAAGATATGGATTTGCGGGTTAACTTTTAATACTCATGGTTAAAATTAACACTTTCAGCAAAATAACAACTAAAACTAAAAGTTTTTTGTTGAAATTCGCCATTCATTTAGCGGCTTTATTGCCAATTATAAATTTGTATATAAATGCTTTTACCGATCGATTGGGTGCAGACCCAGTAAAAGCCGTGATCCATTTTACCGGTATTGGTGCATTAAATTTGTTATTACTTACTTTGCTGGTAGCACCATTAGCTAAAATGCTAAAACTCGGGTTTTTAATGAATACACGGCGTTTGTTAGGCTTGTACGCTTTTACTTATGCGTTACTGCATTTAATCAATTTTATTGTTTTCGATCTACAACTTGATTTTAATTTACTTTTTAGTGAAATTATTAAACGTCCTTACATCACCATTGGCATGTTGGCGTTTTTATTATTAACATTGCTAGCGGTTACTTCGTTGCCATCATTAAAACGAAGATTAGGTTCGAGTTGGCAAAAACTGCATAATTTTATATATTTGATTTTAATATTAGTGGTAGTACATTTTTATTGGTCGGTAAAATCAGATGTGACTGAACCGATGATTTATTTTATCATTAGTTTTTTGCTTTTAAGTTTCAGACGGCAAAAATTTCAACGTTGGCTTGCTAGTTTTGAGCAAGTAAAAAAGTTAACTAATCGCTTCACTGTGTTTTAATGCATGGATATCGGCAGAATGCAGTTGTACTTGATTACGACCATTTTGTTTAGCATGATAAAGTGCATTGTCAGCAAACGAAACTAGCTGCTGCCAATTGAGTTGCTTACCCTGATTGGTGGCAACGCCAAAGCTGGCCGTTACAGAAATACTAGGTGTTGCATTAACGTTAAACACCGGCTTGGCGATAGTCACTCTTAATTTTTCAGCGATGGTTAGTGCTGTTTTAGGATCAGTGTCAGGCAAGAGCAACATAAATTCTTCTCCACCATAACGGGCTAAAATATCGTATTGTCGCAAACTATTTTTTAGTCGTAAACTAAATTCCTGTAATACCTTATCGCCAGCCTGATGACCGTAGGTATCATTGACTTGCTTGAAAAAATCGATATCCATTAGAATAATAGAGAGTGGGGTTTTTTCTCGTTGCGCGCGTTGTATTTCTTTTTCAGCAAAATCTTCAAAGGCTCGCCTGTTGTATAAATTAGTTAATGAATCGATGGTTGCTTGGATCTCCAATTTATGGGCAAGTTGTTGGCTAGCACTCCATGAGAGTGTAAAACAACTGGTGATCACTACAAGTTGTTGAGCAATAAGAGATAAGGCATGTATAGAGCCAGCCATCATGAAATTATCCACGTTTGGGGTGAGCAGTGTTATATAAACCCTTGATAAAAATACTAATCCACAAAAGAAAAAGGCATAACAAAGAAAACGGGTAAAGGTACGATAAAGGCTTTCTTGATGAATAAATATTTTATAGGCGGTAAAGAAACATTGGCCGCTAATGATGCAACTTATGATCACAATACGCCAACTAGTGCTGTTGTTAAAATAAGTAAAGTAGATAAAAGAAATGATCAAAGTAAACGCTAATGCTGTCGAGGTATGTTGGAAAAGGCGATGAGGGTATTGTAAAAACCTTAGAATACCTACAATGAGCACACTAAAACCAGCAACAACAAAAAAATTTGCTAAAATAATTGATAACCAATCGGGCGCATATTGGCGTAAACCAATAAGAATAAAACCAGCAGCGAAGAGAAAATAACCTAAGCCTAGTTGTTTAAAACTATGAAAAGAAGTATGAATTTGTGCAAAAACTAACGATCCTAAACCAAGCAATACACTTAGAAAGAGATTAGTTAATGCTAATGTTCTGATATCAAATCCTTCCATATTGTTCTAATCGTCATTTTAAATGGTGAATGCCATCAGATAACTATAGTACAAAATTTAACCATTAACACTTTTGTTTAGACGAAATAAAGAGTCCTAAGACGATAAAATTCTTAGGACTTGATTTGGTGAGTGTTGTGAATAAATTATCAACCGATAAACCTTATCCTATAAACTTACGCGCATTACGGAACATGCGTAGCCAAGGTGAGTCTTCGCCCCAGTGTTCAGGGTGCCAAGAGTTAGCCACGGTTCTAAATACCCGCTCAGGATGGGGCATCATAATAGTAACGCGACCATCGGTAGTGGTTAATGCGGTAATGCCGTCTACTGAACCATTAGGATTGGCAGGATAGGTTTCTGTTATTTGACCATAGTTATCGACAAAACGCATGGCGACTGTGCCTGAGTTATTGGCGGCGTCAATGGCAGCATCATCGCTAAATTCAGCATGGCCTTCGCCGTGAGAAACCGCAATAGGCATTCTTGAACCTGCCATACCGTCAAACAATACCGATGGGCTTGGTTGAATTTCAACTAAACTAAAACGCGCTTCAAAACGTTCAGATTTGTTAGTAACAAAGTGTGGCCATAATTCTGCACCGGGAATCAGTGCTTTAAGGTTTGATAACATTTGACAACCGTTACAAACGCCCAAACTAAAGGTATCTTTACGGTGGAAAAAGGTTTTGAACATGGTGCGGGCATTATCATTAAATAAAATTGATTTTGCCCAGCCTTCGCCAGCACCTAATACGTCGCCATAAGAGAAACCGCCACAGGCGACTAAACCGTTAAAATCAGCTAAATCGGTACGTCCGCTTAAAATATCTGACATATGTACGTCGATGGCGATAAAACCAGCGCGGTCAAATGCGGCGGCCATTTCAACGTGAGAGTTAACCCCTTGCTCACGCAAAATGGCGACTTTAGGGTTAAGAGTAGGATTTGCTGTTGCTTTAGCATCTTGGGCAATAAGCTGAGCAACAATATCTTCATTAATGTCAAAGCTTAAATCGGCATGTAAACCGGGATCTTCGGTATCGAATTTAACATCATGCTCTTGTTGTGCGCATGCTGAATTGTCACGCATGGATTGCATTTTATGAGTGGTTTCGGCCCATACAGTACGGTAATAAGTGCGAGAGTTGGCCAGCACTTCTTCACCATCGCGGGTAAAACGGATAACATCTTCATTATTTAACGTGCCAATATCGGTAAATAATTCACTAATGCCATGTTGGGCAATAAGCTGATGAATTGCATCCGCGTCGCTGGCTTTAATTTGTATTACCGCGCCGAGTTCTTCATTAAACAATATTGCCGCGTTATCACCGCTAAATTTACTTAAATCAATGCTAACACCAGTATGACCAGCAAAAGCCATTTCACACACTGTAGTAAATAAACCACCGTCTGATCTGTCGTGATAGGCTTGAAGTTTTTGCTCACGCACTAAAGTTTGCATCACGTTGAAGAATGCTTTTAAGTGCTCGCTATTATCTACATCGGGCGTTTCATTACCTAATTGCTGATAAACTTGCGCTAAACACGAACCACCTAAACGGTTTTTACCCATAGACAAATCAATCGCTACTAGACGCGTTTCTTCATTTAAAGAGGGATCGTTCGCCTCTTTACCTGAAGATAAGTCGTCGCGTAATTGTGGGGTTACGGTTTTGCGAATATCTTCAACACGACCAAAAGCGGTGATGATTAACGACATTGGTGAGGTTACAGACATTTCTTTATCGTTTTCTTGCCCCTCTTTTATCCAAGTCGTTTTCATCGACATTGAGTCTTTGCCTACCGGAATAGTTAATCCCAAGGTAGGGCATAATTCTTCACCTATGGCTTTTACCGCTTCATATAAACCTGCATCTTCGCCGGGATG
>CAZVPC010000020.1:4984-12465 GCA_964629005.1 uncultured Pseudoalteromonadaceae bacterium
GTTAAATGCTGCTCTTCGGTAGCCTTGCCAACGACAGCAAAGGGCGCGCGTTCACGTTGACAAATTTCAGTGAAGGTGGCTAAGTCTTGATCTGATACTGCTAATACATAGCGCTCTTGCGATTCATTACACCAAATCTCTAATGGCGACATGCTGCGCTCATCGTTAGGCACGTTGCGCAATTCAAAATTGCCACCACGACCACCGTCTGAGACTAATTCAGGAAACGCATTCGATAAACCACCAGCACCAACATCGTGAATAAACAAAATAGGATTTTTATCACCTAACTGCCAGCATTTATCAATAACCTCTTGGCAACGACGCTCCATTTCGGGGTTTTCACGCTGCACTGAGGCAAAGTCTAAATTTTCACTCGATTGACCTGATGCCATACTTGATGCTGCGCCGCCACCTAAGCCAATGTTCATTGCCGGACCACCTAAAGCAATAAGGTTAGCGCCAACACAAATATCACCTTTTTGTACATGGTTGTCGCGAATATTGCCTAAGCCACCGGCAAGCATAATGGGTTTATGATAACCACGAACCTCAGTGCCATTAAACGAGTCTACTTGTTGCTCGTATGTACGAAAGTAGCCCAAAATAGCAGGGCGACCAAATTCGTTATTAAATGCCGCGCCGCCTAGTGGGCCTTCTAGCATAATATCAAGCGCCGACACTATACGGCTTGGTTTGCCAAAATCGGTTTCCCACGGTTGTTCAAAATGCGGAATACGTAAGTTAGAAACACTAAAACCGACTAAGCCCGCTTTAGGTTTTGAGCCAATACCCGTAGCCCCTTCATCACGAATTTCACCACCACTACCCGTTGCTGCCCCGGGATAAGGAGATATAGCAGTGGGATGGTTGTGGGTTTCAACCTTCATTAAAATTTGAATGTCTTCATGGCTGTAACCATAAATGTTGCTGTGGGGATCAGGATAAAAACGCCCACCTTTACTACCTACCATTACCGCTGCATTATCACTATAGGCACTTAATACATAATCGCTATTTAATTCGTGGGTATTGCGGATCATTTTAAATAATGATTTTTCTTGCTGCTGACCATCAATGGTCCAGTCGGCATTAAATATTTTGTGGCGACAATGCTCAGAATTGGCTTGCGCAAACATGCACAATTCAATGTCATTAGGGTTACGACCTAGCGTGATGAAATTTTCTAATAAATAATCAATTTCATCATGGGCTAAGGCTAGCCCCAATTCACTATTGGCTTGCTCTAATGCGGCACGGCCACCCGATAAAATATCAATAGATTTAAGCGGTGCTGGTTCGGCGTGAGCAAATAATTCGCTTACTTTATCAGTGTCGGGATAAATTACTTCCATCATCCGATCATGTAATAACGTGTTTAAACTTTGTTGCTGAGTAGGTGATAAAACTGTGCTGGTTTGCAGATAATAAGCAATGCCGCGCTCTAAACGGTTTACTTTAGCTAAGCCACAATTATGAGCAATGTCAGTGGCTTTAGATGACCAAGGTGAAATTGTTCCAGGGCGCGGTGTTACTAACAATAATTGCCCTGTCACTTGATGTGTTTCAATGCTCGGGCCATATTTTAGAAGTTGTTGTAAAACGTCTAATTCTTTTGCAGTTAACGTCGTAGTAAGGTGAGCAAAATGCGAGTATTCGGCATAAATGTCGGTTATCGGAAGTGCTAACTCTGCACATTGAGTTAGTAACTTTTGGGTACGAAAATCAGAGAGTGCCGGAGCGCCACGTAGGGTTTCAATCAACATCGTCATAAACTTGATCACCAGTATATTTGATAGGGTAAAAATCGCGCGTATTATAGTTTAATTATCTGTGCTTAGTAAGCTTTAAAATGTCATTTTAATTTGAGTTTTGGTGAAAAAAAACTTGTATGAAAATTAATTTTAGCGACACAATAGGAGGATATGAATAAAATAACGTTAAATTTTCAACGAAAAAAAGTTTTTTTTGTTAGCTTGATCATGATATTCGCGCTGTTATTGTCTGGATGTGAGCCTAAGGGTGAACATGGTAGTTTGCAGCGTATACTTGACCGTGGTTATATTAAAGTGGGTACCTTATTTGGTCCCAATAGTTATTATCTTGATGCACAAGGTGCTGCGGGATTTGAGTATGAGCTAGCAAAAAAATATGCAGATTATCTTGGGGTTAAGTTAAAAATAATCCCTAGTTATAATTTAGCAGATCTTTTTCCTCAGCTTGATAGCGGCGCAGTAGATTTTTTAGCAGCGGGTTTGTCAGTAACGCCTAAACGCTTGAAAAAATATAAATTTTCGCCTAGTTATAATGAAATTAGTCAAAAACTTATTTTTAAACAAGGTAATCCTCGCCCGAGGGGGCTCAAAGATTTAACGGGAAAGTTTATGGTTTCAGCGCAATCAAGTCACGCTGAAAATCTAGCAAAACTTAAATTAACTTTCAACGATCTTAAATGGCAAGAAACAGACGAATTTGATAGTGAAGAATTGTTGGTACAAGTGTTGGAAGGAACGTTAGATTATACTGTTGTTGATAGTAATACCTTAGCGATTAATCGTCGTTATCATCCTGAAATAAGCATCGGTTTTAGTTTAACTAAAGCTGAACCTTTGGCATGGATGGTGAGCAAACAAGGTGATGATTCTATCCTTGCCAGTTTAATTGAGTTTTTTGGCCAAGTTCATCACGATGGTACCTTATTAGCATTAGATGATAAGTATTATGGACATGTAGAACAATTTAATTATGTTGATACGCGTTTGTTTATTCAAGCTATTAATAAAAAACTACCTAAATACCAAGCCATTTTTGAAAAATATTCGCAAGTTGTTGATTGGCGTTTATTAGCGGCGATTAGCTATCAAGAATCGCATTGGAACCCTCATGCTCGTTCATATACTGGGGTGCGCGGTATGATGATGTTAACGTTGCCAACCGCTAAACAAATGGGCATCAAGAGTCGTCTTGATGCTGAACAAAGTGTTCGTGGTGGTGCTAAATATTTTGAGAAAATGATCGCTAAAATACCCGATAGAATTCTTGAGCCCGATCGTACTTGGTTTGCGTTAGCATCCTACAATATTGGTTTTGGTCATTTAAATGATGCGCGTATTATTACTCAACGCCAAGGTGGCGATCCTGATCGTTGGTTTGATGTAAAACTCCGTTTACCTTTGTTAAAACAAAAAAAACATTATAAAAAAACTAAATATGGTTATGCTCGTGGTGATGAACCGATCCATTATGTAGAAAACATTCGTCGTTATTATCATACTCTTTCGATGTTAGTGAATGAGTCACCCGTAACTAATGTGCAAGAAATATCATCAATGCAAGTTCCTATAATAAGTAAGTTAGCAGATATAAATAAATTATCTGAAAAAACACCCATAGATACAGAGCTACCCAAGCAATAGACAGAGAATTGCTGTTTAATTTGCTGTTTTCTTGACACAGATGACAGATAGCTTTATGTTAAGCCTGTTTTAAGTTGTAAGAAAAGGAATTAAAATGAATAGTAGAAGAAAACTAGCGGTAACTAAACGCTTGCGCAAAATTAAAAAAAGTGTAAAAAAATTATCACAACGTCGACATATGCAGTATTGCGATATTTTGCTTGCCACGGAAAATTAATTTTCCGTGCGGTGAGTTTTTTTTATGGCTTTTATCTCTTGACGTCGACGTTTGAAAAAAGTAGATAACATATCACTGCATTGTTCGCTCATTACACCAGCTTCCACTTCAATTTGATGATTTAATTGCGCACTTGCCACCAAATTGAAAACACTACCTGCCGCCCCTGTTTTAGCATCATTGGCACCAAACACTAAACGCTTGATGCGACTATGTACCAATAAACCGGCGCACATAGCGCACGGCTCTAACGTGACATAAAGGGTACAATCAATTAAACGATAATTATTCAGGGTAAGCCCCGCTTGGCGAATTGCTATCATTTCTGCATGGGCTGAGGGATCATTTAAACTAATTGATTGATTAAAGCCTTCGCCAATAATTTTATCTTGAAAAACTATCACGGCTCCCACGGGAATTTCGTTAATGGCTTCCGCTTTTTTGGCAAGTGTTAGCGCCCGTTGCATAAATTGTTGGTCTTGATTACTCATTTCGTTTTGTAGTTTGCTAACGTCCATTACAAAAATACCGTTAATAAATTGTTTAAATAACGATGGCCTTTAGTCGTTACTTGCCATTGCCTGTTGTTTAATTGTTTTAGTAAACCTTGTTGTTGGGCTTGATTTAACTTAGGTAAAATACTGGCTGTGGTTAATCCTGTGTGTATTTGATATTCATCTAAGCCAAATGCTGAAAATAAACGTAAGCGATTCATCATAAATTCAAACGGACGTTCTGCTTCGCTAACTTCATTGAGTTGATCTAAGTGCTGACGTTGCTTGTCTAAATAACCTTTGGGGTGCTTTACTTTGATGGTGCGATAAATGGTGTTATTTTCAACATCAGTAATTTTACCATGTGCGCCACAACCAATGCCTAAATAATCGCCGTATTGCCAGTAATTTAAATTATGCTGACACTCAAAACCAGCTTGCGCATACCCAGATATCTCATATTGTTGATAACCTGAAGCGGCTAATAATTGCACTCCTTGTTGCTGAATTGCCCATAATTCATCGTCTTGCGGTAATAGTGGTGGTTTAGAATAAAATGCAGTATTTGGCTCTATGGTTAATTGATACCAAGATAAATGTTGTGGTTTTAAGCTAATTGCGGTTTTTAAATCATCAAGGGCGTGGGTTAATGATTGCTCAGGTAAACCGTGCATTAAATCAAGGTTAAAACTTTTGATACCCGCATTGCTGGCAAGTAAAGCGGCTTTTTTAGCTTGTTGGCTGTCATGAATGCGACCTAATTTGATTAGTTTGTCGGAGGCAAAACTCTGTACGCCAATTGATAATCGTGATATTCCTGCTTGTCTAAAACCGATAAATTTATCGGCTTCAACTGTGCCTGGATTTGCTTCTAGCGTGATTTCAATATCTGTTGAATAATTAAATCGTGCTAATACTTGGCTTAATAATGAGTTGATCGCCGTGGGTGAAAACAAACTGGGTGTGCCACCACCAATAAAAATGGAGTGCAATTGGCGTTTGCTTAATTTAAAACGCTCAATATCACTGTCTAAGTCTTTAATTAACTCGGCAACATACTCACTTTCAGGGATTTTTTCTTTAAGTGCGTGGGAATTAAAATCACAATAGGGACATTTTTCTACACACCAAGGAATATGAATGTAGAGCGAAAGCGGTGGTAATGTTAACATGAGGCTCTTTTCATAATAGGGTTGTCTTGTTTTAATTTGTTGATTGTAATGGTTTTTGTGGGGTGGTTTGTCTCTGGAAAGTGTGCAGTTTAAATTGTAAGATCCTAAAATGATAGTTGTTCAGTGAGTTTTGCTTTTAGTTGTGACAGCGCTTGTGCTCGATGACTTAGTTTGTTTTTTAGCTCTCGTGGCAATTGCGCCGAAGTCATTTGCTGTTGTTCAAGCCAAAAAATGGGATCATAACCAAAACCTTGTTCACCTAACTGTTTGGTCGTGATGGAGCCCTGCCAACTGCCTTGGCAAATAATGGGGGTTGGATCATCATGATGTTGCATGTAAACCAAAACACACAAAAATTGCGCGCGGCGTTGTGTTGCGGGTACACCTTTTAACGCATTGAGAAGTTTGAGCATATTTTCTTGATCATGCGCATTTTCACCCGCATAACGTGACGAATATATACCCGGCGCACCATTTAAAAAATCAACCGCTAAACCAGAGTCATCGGCAATGGCCGGCAAACCAGTAATTTTTGCTGCATGACGGGCTTTGATAATGGCATTTTCAACAAAGGTTGTGCCTGTTTCAGCAACCTCTGGTACATTAAAATTACTTTGTGGAATTATGGTTATATTTAGGTCTTGCAACATGTTAGCAAGTTCTTTTACCTTGCCTTGATTGCCAGTAGCTAAAATAATTTTTTGCATGATTATTTTTCTTTAATATATATTGGCGGAGATAATACGGTAAAGTTTGATATGAGGGAATGAAAAGGGTACTGGTGTACCCTTTATTTTTAGCTGTTTTTAATCAACATAGAATTTTTGTTGAAATTTTAGCGTTTTTTGTCCTTTGCCATCATTAATTTTAATATTGAAATGAAAGGTCTCTTCATTGTTATAATGAATTTGGGCGAGATAATAAATTGCATCACCCTCTTTTACTTCTTTAAATTCTAGTGTTTTTGATTGACCAATATTATTTCGGGCCATACCTGATATTGCTACTGTTTCGGCAGGGTTACCTTTAACTTGGTTATTTAATACTGAAATATTAACTAAACCATTATAGCGACTGCGCTCAATCCCATAAGCTTTAGCAATTTCAGGAGTGATAAAGGTTGAACCTATAGCGATGTAATGTACATTCATCGAGCCTAAAGTTTGCATATTCTCGGCAAAAGCTATGCCAGTAAAACTGACTAACAAAGTTAAAAATAATATTGTTTTTGATATTAACTTTTTCATCATTGATCTCCAAAAAGTAGGTTTATACCAATCACATATAACTAATGTGATCAGGATTACACCTTTAACTATAATCCAGACTTAAAATACTGCTTGTTTATTACACAATTAATTTTTATAAACTGTCGACGTGATTTTAACTGTATGCTTTTGATGATAAAACATCTGATACAAAAACATTAAAATTCAAAGTCTTGATGATGTGGTATGTATTATAAGTCACCACGCTCATTTATTATTAATTGTTTGTCTATTGTGCTTGCGTAAGCTTGTATTTTGCAATAGCACGAGACCACGCTAATAATAAGCTTTTTTGAGGTTAAAGTATTGCCCAATAAGGAATAACTCCAGAAAGAAAAATATTAATCACATTGAGGGCTAAAAAAGCGACGATGATTGATAGATCTAAACCACCAATGGCAGGAATAACTTTACGGATCGGTTTTAAAAAGGGCTCAGTGAGTTGTTGAAATATTGCCATGGTTGGGTTGTAACCTTGTACTACCCAGCTCATTAACGCCATAACCAACATGATCATAAATAATAATACGCCAATTTGTTTGATAAAAAATAACATACCGATATACATTGAGGTAGGAATATCTAAGGGACCACCATTAATCAAAGGAATGATGATAAATTTTAGCGTGGCCACTAAATAAGCAATTAATAGGGTGGCTAAGTCAATGCCTCCCCAGCCGGGTATAATCTTACGAGCTGGTACCACTAAAGGGTTGGTTACTTTGACAATAAATTGACTAATAGGATTGTAAAAGTCGGCTCTAACCATTTGCAACCAGACACGCATCACTAAAATCATTAACATGGCATCAAAGACAAACTTTAATAGGTAGTTTATTGCTTCCACTGGTATTCTCCAAAAATAAAATTATAACATTGTCATCGTTGAGATACTGACCTTCGCCAGCATGACG
>CAZVPC010000020.1:12565-17982 GCA_964629005.1 uncultured Pseudoalteromonadaceae bacterium
ATGACGGTTAAGTTGTCAGCATGACGGAAAAGTCGTCATCCTGAACTTGTTTCAGGATCTTGCTGGCAATGATGACATCACTCTGCCATTTCTTGTGCACGTTTGATTGCTGCATTCATTGCCTGAGTGACCAAATCTTCTAAGCCACCGTCAGTAAATTGTTTGATTGCTGCGTGTGTCGCGCCACCTTTTGAGGTGACATTTTCACGTAATTGTGCAATAGATACAGCATTTTGTTCAACCATTTGCGCTGCACCTAAGGCTGTTTGCTGTACCAACATGCGGCTGTCGGTTGCTGAAAAGCCTAAATGCTGTGCTTGTTTTTCTATTGCTTCCATAAATAGGAAAAAATAAGCAGGAGCAGAGCCAGCAACGGCAATAATATCATCGATTTGTGCTTCAAAGTCTAGCCAAATAATTTTGCCAACAGCGCTCATTAATTTTTCGCTAATGGCTTTTTCATTTTTACTCACTTCCACCGAAGCAAATAAGCCACTCATTCCTAAACCTAATTGTGCGGGCGTATTTGGCATCACTCGCACGACTGGGTAGACACCCCCAAGCGCTTGTTGAATTTGTGCGACCGTGGTACCCGCGGCAACTGAGATAAAAGTTTTATCATTAATTGCGATCTTTTCTTTAATTTGCCGACATACATCAGTAATAAAATGCGGTTTAACACATAACACAATGACCTTGGCAAATGCTGCGGCCTCAATATTATCACTGGTTTGTAACACGCCAAATTCTTCAGCCAAAGCAAGGCGTTTTTCTGGCGATGGATTTGCTACGATAATGCTTTTAGGTGTTACACCACTATTAACTAAACCAATAATAATAGCTCTAGCCATGTTGCCGGCACCGATAAAGGCGATGTTACTCATATAATTTCCTAAAGGTTGTTTACTTGTGTATTTGTTGCTTGTGTAGTGCGAGCACCAAAAATAGCGGTGCCAATGCGAACCATAGTAGAGCCTGCACTAATGGCTTGAGTTAAATCGTTCGACATTCCTAACGATAAAGTATCTACGCTTGGATATTGTGTCTGTAAATAATTAAACAAGGTTTGCATTTTTTTATAGGTAGCCAACGACGCATTTTTTTCAGGAATAGCCATCAAGCCACGTAATGTTAAATGTTGGCATTGTGCAACCGCTTCGGCTAATTCTGCCAATTTATCAGGGCTAACACCCGATTTACTTTGTTCATCGCTAATATTAACTTGTAAACATACATTTAACGGTTTTATTTGATCTTTCGGGTTTTGTTTTGGTTGAGCAATGTATTGGCCTCTTTGTCGGTTGAGCCGTTGCGCTATTTTAATGCGATCAATACTTTGCACCCAAGTGAAATTTTCTGCGATTAATTTTGTTTTATTTGACTGAATAGGGCCGATAAAGTGCCAACAAATATCATTTAAATTGTGTAAGGCGGAAATTTTTTCAATGGCTTCTTGCAGGTAATTTTCACCAAATTCACGCTGCCCAGCTTGATATGCTTGTTCAATAAGTGTTATCGGTTTAGTTTTACTCACGGCTAACAAGCGCACTTGCTTATTTAGATGCTCATTTTGCTGGCAAGCGTGCAAGATTTGTTGTTCAATACCAGCTATATTATCTTTAATGTTTATCATTTAATTTACTTTACTTTTTATTTGGTTGACTCTTTTTAATTAATTATAACAGGGCTATTTATGGATATTACCGAACTATTAGCTTTTAGTGTGCAATATAATGCGTCAGATCTACATTTATCAACCGGATCGCCACCGTTAATTCGTGTTGATGGTGATGTACGAAAACTTAATATCCCAGCATTTGATGCTAAAGATGTTAATGCGTTAGTCTATGATATTATGAATGATCGTCAACGCAAAGAATATGAAGAAAATTTGGAAGTTGATTTTTCATTTGAAGTGCCAAATTTAGCCCGTTTTAGGGTTAATGCCTTTAATCAAAATCGTGGTCCTGCGGCTGTTTTTCGTACTATTCCCTCCAAAATACTTTCATTAGATGACTTAGGTTGTCCCGATATTTTTCGCACTATTTCAGATACACCACGCGGGTTAGTGTTAGTTACTGGCCCTACTGGTTCAGGTAAATCAACCACTTTAGCGGCAATGGTTGATTATATTAATTCTGTTCGGAATGATCATATTCTTACCATTGAAGATCCGATTGAGTTTGTGCATGAAAATAAAATGTGTTTGATCAATCAACGAGAAGTGCATCGTGATACCTTAAGTTTTAGTAATGCGTTGCGCTCAGCGCTGCGTGAAGACCCTGATGTTATTTTAGTAGGTGAAATGCGTGACTTAGAAACTATTCGTTTGGCGATGACCGCTGCGGAAACTGGGCATTTAGTTTTTGGCACCTTACATACAACGTCGGCACCTAAAACCATTGACCGTATTATTGATGTTTTTCCTGCGGCAGAAAAATCAATGGTGCGTTCAATGTTATCTGAGTCGTTACGTGCCGTTATATCGCAAACTTTGATCAAAAAAGTAGGTGGTGGTCGAGTTGCTGCTCATGAAATTATGATGGGTGTTCCGGCTATTCGTAACTTAATTCGCGAAGATAAAGTGGCGCAAATGTATTCGGCCATTCAAACTGGCATGACTCATGGTATGCAAACTATGGATCAATGTTTACAGGGCTTAGTCAATCGCGGCATGATCACTAAGCAAGATGCAATGAATAAAGCAACGGACAAAAATCAATTTTCTGGTTTTTAATTAATTGAATTTTAACATAATAGGAAATATTGCATGAACTTTCATAACTTGTTGCAAAAAATGGTCGATGAAGATGCATCCGATATGTTTGTTTCGGCTAAATTACCAGTTAGTGCCAAAATAAATGGTGAACTTATTCCCATTGCTGATGATCCTCTGACGCCAGAGCAAGCGCTAGACTTAGTTCATAATGCGATGAGTGAAAAACAAATTCGAGAATTTACGGAGACTAAAGAATGTAATTTTGCTATTTCTATTGATGATATTGGCCGCTTTCGTGTTTCTGCATTTTGGCAACGTGACATGGCGGGCATGGTGGTTCGTCGAATTGTTACCGAAATTCCTGATACCGAAACATTAGGTTTGCCGTCGGTATTAAAAGAGGTGGTGATGTCTAAACGAGGCTTAGTCTTGTTTGTTGGCGGCACTGGTACTGGTAAGTCTACTTCAATGGCGTCATTAATTGGTTATCGCAATCATCATTCGCGCGGTCATATATTAACGATTGAAGATCCGGTTGAGTTTGTGCATGAGCATGCTAAAAGCATGATCACCCAACGGGAAGTTGGCTTAGATACCGAATCGTTTGATGCTGCCTTAAAAAGTTCTCTTCGACAAGCACCTGATGTTATTTTGATCGGTGAAATTCGTAGCCAAGAAATTATGGAGCATGCACTAAGTTTTGCTGAAACCGGCCATTTGTGTATTGCGACTTTACATGCCAACAACGCTAATCAAGCGATTGATCGTATTATGCACTTAGTACCTGCCGATCAGCATGATAAATTGTTGTTTGATTTAGCCTTAAATTTGCGTGGTATTATTGCTCAACAATTGATCCCTACTACCGATGGGCATGGTCGAGTTGCCGCTATTGAGGTTTTACTGAATTCTCCATATATAGCTGAATTGATCAAAAAAGGTGATATTGGTGGTATTAAAAAAGTGATGGAAAAATCCAATGAATTAGGGATGAAAACGTTTGATCAGGCGTTATTCGACTTGTATCAAAAGGGGACTATTAATTATGCTGATGCGTTACATCATGCTGATTCGCCTAATGATTTACGTTTGATGATTAAATTGAAAAGTGACGATCAAGGTGGTGTTGGTGGTTTAAGTGGTGTAACTATTGAAGGTTTAGAGGCAAAAGAATAGTTTGCCTCTATTGGTTATTGCTTATTGGATTGGTTATTGCTTATTGGATTGCTTATTGCTTATTGCTTATTGCTTATTGGATTGCTTATTGGTTTTGTTGAATTTAAGGCAACAATTTAAATCGTTGCAAGGTTCACACTAATTTAGCCACCATAACCAAAACGAGAGGCTTAATATTGCGAGTATGGTGGTTACCATCACAGTGCTAGCAACGGTTTCTTGGTGTTTGTTGAAATTTTGTGCCATTAAATAGGCGTTCACACCGGTGGGACAAGCACTCAAAATAACTAAAACATTTAAGGATAACTTGTCTAAATGAAAGCCATAATTCGCGGTTAAAAAAACTAATGAGGGCAGTAATATTAATTTTATTGCTGTACTTATTACGACGAAGGTTAGCTCAATTTTAACTCGATAAAAAGTTAACGAAGCACCTAAAACAAATAGGGCAAAAGTGATCGCGGGTTTACCTAATAACAGTAAACTTTCAGTCATAAATTTAGGTAAGGTTAGTGTGGATACATTAACAAGTACCCCCATGATAATGCCGACCAGTAATGGGTTTTTGAACGTTTGCAACAAAATGTTTTTATGGTTATCTTTCACGCTCTCTGTTGTTTGTGTAACTTTTGTTTTTTTTGCCGCCAATAGCGCTGTTAAAGTAAACAGCAAAGCGCTATGAAATATGACAATAGCAAAGATTAATACGACCACTTTCTCGCCATAAATCATCATTAAAATCGGTAGACCAATGATCACATTATTTGAATAACTGCTACCTAGAGCAAAAACAGCCGAAGCTTGATAGTTATGATTGTAGCGAGGATGAAAAAATTGGTTAATAAACCAAGCAAAAAAATAGCAAAGTAATACGGGAATGTAGAAAGATAAAAAGAATGATAATTCGAGTTGTTGATTAAAATTAGCTGTTGCCATTTTAGAAAATAAAAAAACAGGGATACACAAATTAAACGTTAGTTTGCTAATGCCATTAAGCTGATTTTTATTTAACCACTGACTTTTAGCACAAAGAAACCCCAAGTAAGCAATAAATATTAAGGGACTGATAACTGAAATTATATTCATAACAAATTCAGTAATGGCATGGTGTTATCCTATGACAGGGTTATATATATTGGCTTGCAAAAAAGCTTTCTAAAATTAACACCGCCGACATGGCATCAATATGCTCTTTTTTTAAATTACGATAACCCCCTTGGGCAAATAACTGTTCTTTTGCCTCGGCAGTGGTTAAACGTTCGTCTTGAAAAACCACTTGTGTAGCACAAAAACTACTAACGCGATTGCCAAATTTTCTTGCGTCACAAGTTAGCTGTTGCTCACTTCCATCCATATTTAACGGTAAACCCACCACAATTAAATCGGGTTGCCACTCGTCCACGTATATATTTAACGATTGCCAATTAGGTATACCATCTTTAGCTTTAATTGAACCTAACGGTGTGGCGCTGCCAGTAATTTCTTGACCAACAGCAACGCCAATATATTTTTTGCCAAAATC
>CAZVPC010000020.1:18082-22041 GCA_964629005.1 uncultured Pseudoalteromonadaceae bacterium
CGCTGCCAGTAATTTCTTGACCAACAGCAACGCCAATATATTTTTTGCCAAAATCGAAACTAATCAGAGTTCGTTGTCCTACTGTTTTTTTACTAAAAGTTTTTTTTGTCATTAATATTTTTCAGTTTTATGTGGTTTAGTCTTCGAAAATGAGATCGATCCTTGTTAGGGCGAGGTGATAACAAATATTGTCATACTGAACCACCCAACGTCATGCTGAACTCGTTTCAGTACCTACAAACAGAGCTAATACTAAGCATGACCCACTTGGCTAGATAAATGCGCTAAATCAATACCCAGTGTATCAGTCGCTTTTTGCCAACGCTGCTCTACTGGAGTATTAAATAGAATGTCTCGATTGGCGGGAATGGTCAACCAAGAACTATGCATAATTTCTTGTTCTAATTGTCCCGGCCCCCATCCTGCGTAACCTAGTGTGACTAAAAAGTTCGGGGGAGCTTGTTCGGTGCCCAGTGCTAATAATATATCTCTAGAGGTGGTGATCATCACGTCATCACCGAGCGCGAGTGAACTACTCCAACCTTCTTGTGGATCATGTAAAACAAATCCTCTGTCGGGCGATACGGGTCCCCCTGAAAGTACTTGTTGTGCTAGAATGTGACTGGTTTTTTTATCACGATCTATTTGGCTTAATAATTCAGTTAAGGTTAGGTTTATGGGTAAATTAATAATTAAACCCATCGCACCTTTATCATTGTGTTCGCAAATATAAGTGATGGTTTTATTAAAAAAAGAATCATTTAATGTCGGCATAGCAATGAGTAAACTATTTTCTAAACTTTCCATAATATCTACCTTTAGTTGCTAAATTGTCATCGTTGCTAAATTATTGTTTTTATAATTTATGCATCGTTTCTTCTGTTTTTTGTCTTACTTTTTGATATTTTGATTTATCTTGTTCTAGTAATAGTTTCTTCTATAGCATCCATTAATTTACCGCTGATATTAATAGGATAAGCGGCTTCAATTTCACGAATGCAAGTGGGACTCGTGACATTGATCTCAGTCACTTTATCACCTATTACATCTAAGCCCACAAAAAATAAGCCGCGTTTTTTTAACTCTGGAGCGATAGTTTCGGCGATCATTCTATCACTGGGCGAAAGTGGTCGTGCCACGCCTTTACCACCTGCCGCTAAATTACCTCGAGTTTCACCTTTGGCTGGAATTCTTGCTAGGCAATAAGGCATTGGTTCACCATTGACAATTAAAATGCGTTTATCACCGTCTTTAATTGCGGGCATGTATTCTTGCACCATAGCGTAAATATTACCGTGTTCGGTAAGCGTTTCGATGATCACTCCAACATTGGCATCATCTTCTTTGATCCGAAAAATAGATGAACCACCCATGCCATCAAGTGGTTTTATAATGATATCTTTTAACTGTTGATGAAAATCGCGGATTTGTCCAGCATTTCGAGTAACTAATGTGCGAGGAGTTAATTCTGGAAACCACGCGGTAAATAGTTTCTCGTTACAATCACGTAAACTTTGCGGTTTGTTAACAATGAGTGTACCTTCGATTTCGGCACGTTCAAGCATGTAAGTGGCGTAAATATATTCAGTATCAAACGGAGGATCTTTACGCATTAAAACAACGTCTAATTCACTAAGGGTAATGGTTTGTGGCTCAGCAAGTTGATACCATTTTTCACTGTTATCAAATACTTTAAGTTTGCAGCTATTGGCATAACATCGGCCCTGATCTAGGTATAAATCTTTCATTTCAATATAATAGAGTTCGTAACCTCGTTTTTGTGCTTCGAGTAGCATCGCCATGGTTGAATCTTTGTGAACTTTGACCGAAGTGATCGGGTCCATTACCACGCCTAATTTTATAGTCGAGAGAGTTGTCATCATTTTATCCTGTTATTTATTTTAAATCGCCAAACCGACATTGTAATACGGTGATCGCAGTGAGCGCGGCAGTTTCGGTTCTTAGTATTCTAGGGCCTAGTAATACGTCTTTAAATTCTGCTGCATTGGCTTGTTTAATTTCTTGGTTACTTAACCCACCTTCTGGGCCAATTAACAACCGAACATGGTGGGCTTGAGCCTTAATTGTTAAGATGGAATGATGGGCTTTGGGATGTAAGTTTAATTTTAGTGCGGAACTTTGTTGAGCCAACCATGAGGACAATAAAATTGGTTCAGCTACTTCGGGAACAAAGCAACGTCCACTTTGTTCACAAGCGCTGATCACTATTTTTTGCCATTGAATTTGTTTTTTTTTGAGTCGCTCAGCGGTTAATTTTACCCCACAACGTTCGGTAAACAAGGGAGTGATTTTATTAACCCCAAGCTCTACCGATTTTTGTAAAGTAAAATCCATGCGTTCACCACGCGAAATACCTTGTCCTAAATGAATATGTAGAGGTGATTCGTTCATCACTTCATGCTGAGCTAATATTTCTACTTGTGCCTGTTTTTTGTTAACCGTGACTAACTTTGCCGTATATTGGTATGGTTCGTCACCTTTAAATAGGGTGATAATATCGTTTACGGTCAACCGTAATACTTTGATCACGTGACCGAACGCATCATCAACTAAGGGTATGGTTGCTCCAATTTTTAAGACTGAATTTTGGTAAATGCGCGGAATTGACATGTTAGTGTTAAAATATTTAAATCGATAGTTATAACATAAGGGCGCTAGTGCCAAAAGACAATGTTTTGAGGTTTAAACTTGAGTTTTTAATGAATTAACTACTATTATTTTATTATGCAAAGTATGATTGCTTTTTAAAGAATAAATATTTAATAGAAGTTAGTTTTTGGTCGATAAAGACGTTATTCTATAAATGTAACCTAGTGTGAATACCTAAATATTATAAAATGGAAATCTTATGTTTTATCAAATGTCTATAGCTAAAAAAATCCATATTGTTTTAATTATTATTGCGTTGGTTTTTCTCAGCACTACGGTGCTATTTTTTTCTTATGATGAAAAAGATTTAGCTGAAAAATTAGTTGAAAAAAACTTAGAAAGTACGGCTTTGAATTATTTCGATTCTGTAAATACTATGATGCTTACCGGAACGATCACGCAACGAAAAATTGTCCAACAAAAAATTCTTGCTCAAAAAAGTATTGTTGAGGCGCGTATTATTAGAGCGCCCAAGGTGATTGATTTATTTGGCGAGGGTTTTGACGATGAAAAAGTAAGAGACAGCATTGACCGACAAGGGCTAGCAGGACAAAAATTATTTAACTTAACCTCTCAAAATGGTAAACGGGTAATGGAATTTATAATGCCAATCCGAGCCAGTAAAAATTACCGTGGTACCGACTGTTTAGCTTGTCATCAGGCGCAAGAAGGCGATATTTTGGGGGCAGTTAAAATGACTTATGACTTATCGGCTGTTGACAAAAAAATTACTACTTCAATTATTAAAGCAAGCGTTATGCAGTTATTGATCACCATTATTGGTTTTGGTTTGCTCAGTTTTACCTTGACTAAATTAGTGTTATCGCGTTTGAAACGTTTGCGTAAAACGATTAATGATGTCGAAAAAAATCTTGATTTAAATAAAGAGATTAAAATTCATCATCAAGATGAACTTGGTGCGGTTAGCGAAGCGTTAAATTCAATGATGTTAAAGTTTAAAGACAGCTTTGTAACTGTATCGCATGCAACGGAGAAATTGATTGACTCAGCAAAAAATGTTGATGAAATTTCCGAGTTAACTCGTGAAGCGGTATTAAGTCAAAAAAGTGCTACTGAGTCGGTTGCTGCGGCGATCAATGAACTCGATGCCTCGGCTAATGAAGTGCAGCAAAATACTCAAAACGCGGCCGATAAATCAGTAGGAGCTAATGAAAAAGCTTCACAAGGGCTAAAATTAGTTGAACAGGCTAAGGTTGGTATCAATCAATTACGCGATCAAGTTATTGACAACACAACTATGATCACCCAATTGAATGAAAAAACGAATG
>CAZVPC010000021.1:0-2671 GCA_964629005.1 uncultured Pseudoalteromonadaceae bacterium
AGTTGGTGATTTTAACAAGTAGAAATGAGCACATATTTAGTGAGATTGGTATTAGTAGGAGAAATTGAATGACTGTTGAACACCCGTGCTACCAGAGCATTACTGTCGAGGAATCGTATCAAGGACAGCTTGCTATTGTGACGCTGAATACGCCACCAGCGAATATATTAACTGCGGCAATGATGCATGAACTCAGTGATTTTTTTGCTATAGATCAGCACAATAAAGCGAGAAAGTTAATTGTACTGAAAAGCAGTGGTGACAATTTTTGCTTTGGTGCTTCGGTGGCCGAGCATACCGCTGCTCAAGTGCGTGATATGCTGCCTGGTTTTCATCAAATGATTGGTCAAATACTTGCTCATCCGGTGGCAACTTTGGCACAAGTTACTGGCTTTTGTTTGGGCGGTGGTTTTGAATTAGCCTTAGCCTGTAGTTTTATTTTTGCTGATGAAAGTGCCAAGTTTGCCGTACCTGAAATTCAATTGGGGGTGTTTCCTCCGGTCGCCGCGGCATTGTTACCGCTGTTGGCGGGTGGCACCTTAGCCAATGAAATGTTATTAACGGGACAAAAATTTAGTGCCAACGCACTTAGTCAACGCGGTGTGCTAACACATGTTTGTGCGCCCGATGAGCTGCAGATAAGTATTGAGTCTTATCTTGAAAAACTAATACCCAATAGTGCGGTAAGCCTACGTTTTGCACACCAAGCCGCTCGGCTGAGTTTAGTTAATCACTATAACGTGGTTATTCCAATGTTAGAGAAATCTTATCTTGACGATTTAATGGCGACTCATGATGCCAATGAAGGCATTAATAGCTTTCTCGAAAAACGCAAACCTCAGTGGCAGGACAATTGATCATGAACAGTGTTTTATCGGAACCTGCAAAAAATTTATTAGCTGAAAATAAAGGCCTTGCTCAAATTTTAGAGAAAAGTGCGCGTTTGATGGCGAGTAAGGGTTATCACGGTACGTCAATGCGCGATCTAGCGCAAACTACCGGACGGAGTTTATCGGGACTTTATCATTATTTTAGCAATAAACAAGAGTTGCTGTATTTGATCAATTATCGTGGTTTTAGTTCATTGGCAGAGCTGTCACACCAGCTAATGGCTGCTGATCTTGATGTTGCGCAACGATTACAAAAACTGATCTTAAGTCATGTGGAATTTTTTAGTCAGCATCAGAGTGAAATGCGGGTGATGATGTTCGGTACTCATGAAATAGACAAAACTCGTAGTAAAGAAATTAGCCGGTTAAAACATGAATATTCTGACAATTTTAAACTGGCTGTTGCTGCGTTTATTCAGCAACGCTCAGGGCAGCAGTTAGATAAACAACATCTTGATCGAAAAAGCTACTTACTATTTGGCATGATGAACTGGGTTTATGGTTGGTTCTCTACCGATGAGCATGGCACGGTTGAAGAATTAGCAGAAGACATTTATAGCACTTTTACCTTAGGTTGTATTCCACTGAAAAATAAGCGAGGCAATGATCATGACTAGCCCAATAAGTAACCGCGAGCAAGCAATGAGCCGTGTTGAGTCCATTATTAAACGCTGTGAGTCTTTGCATGCAGATCTTGATTTAAATTATGTCAAGCAATGGAAGCAAGAACACAAGGCTAAAGCGGTTGGGTTTTTACCTGTGTATGTACCACGTGAGCTTATTCACGCGGCAGGTATGTTACCCGTTGGTATTATGGGTGGTGGTGACAATATCGAAATTATTCGTGGTGATGCCTATTTTCAGTCTTATATTTGTCATTTACCGCGCTCTGTTATTGAGCTGGGAGTTGCAGGTAAGCTTGATTGTTTAGACGGCGTTTTGTTTCCGGCCATTTGTGATGTTATTCGCAATCTTTCCGGTATGTGGAAAATGCTATTTAAGGATAAATACGTTAAATATTTAGATTTTCCACAAAATTTTGATGAAGCGGGTCGTGTTTATTATCACCAAGAAATGCAACAAATGCTGAAAGATTTTGCACAGATGACCGGTAAAGAAATAACTAACCAAGCATTGAATCATTCGATTTCGCTGTACAACGAAAATCGTCAAGCGATACGCGAGCTTTATGATCTTCGAGCAAAACATCCTAATTTAGTGCTAACCATTGAACTTTATTTATTAATGCGAGCGTCGAATATTCTTGAAGTGGCAGAGCACACGCAAATGTTAAGAGAGTACATGCAAAATGTTATGTATTTAGATAGACCGTTTCGTGATCATGTACGTGTTGTTGTTACCGGTGCTTTTTGCGAGCAACCCCCATTGTCATTGGTGCGAGCTTTAGAAAATAGTGGTTGTTATATAGTTGATGACGACTGGGTGTTAACTAACCGATATCAATTAAGTGCAACCCCGCAGTCAGATGATGCCTTAGCAGCCATTATTGAAAGTTATTTATCTGAGACGGTGGCTACGGCTTCGCGTTATGAAGAGGGTGATGATAAAGGTCTATTTTTAGTTGAGCAGGTTAAAACTCGAAACGCCGAAGGGGTGATTTTTGCAGCACCTAGTTTTTGTGATCCTGCCTTGCTTGATCGTCCGATGGCACACAAGGTATTAACCGACAAAAACATTCCGTACACCTCGTTCAAATATTCAGAAAATACCGGACAAATTCAGGTAATTAAAGAGCAAACCGGCACTTTTGCTGATTCAAT
>CAZVPC010000021.1:2771-5109 GCA_964629005.1 uncultured Pseudoalteromonadaceae bacterium
GCAAAAACCAGCGGTACTAAAAGAAGAGTCGATGATCATCCAAAAAAAGATGATCGGTGATCATTATGAGCAACTTGCTCGTGCCAAAGCCAATGGTAAAAAAATTGTTTATACCTTTGTGCCGGGGAATTTGAATGAGCTGATTTATGCCTTTGACATGTTACCCGTACACCCAGAAGTAAACGCATTACAATCAGGGATGCGTAAAAAAAGTGGTGATTATATTCAAGAAGCCGAAAAAAGTGGTCATTCTGAAGATGTTTGCACCTATGTGAAATGTGATATTGGCATGATGAAAAAGGGCAATATTGGTCCTACAGGTGAAAAAATACCTGAGCCAGATCTGTTGTTATTGAGCTATACCGGCTGTTTTACTTTTATGAAGTGGTTTGAATTACTCAAACAAGAATATAATTGTCCGGTGGTGATGTTGCAAGTGCCTTATCAAGGTGATGGTGAAGTCACGGTGGCAATGCGCAGTTATATTGTGCAGCAATTGCACGACAAAGTTGTGCCAGCACTTGAACAAGTCTCGGGTAATAAGCTCGACATGGACAAGTTAAAAATGTTGTTGGCTTCTTCTGCGCGTGCTGAAGATAACTTAGTTGATGTGTGGGAAAGTGCTAAAAATAAACCTTCACCAATCGATGCTTATTTTGGTGGTGTTTATTACATTGGCCCTATTTTTACCGCTTTTAGAGGGTTACCTGAATGTGAAGATTATTATAAGTCACTCAAATCTGAAGTGGATTTTCGCATTAAACATAAGATGGGACCGATGACTCCAGAAGGGGAACTTAAAGAGCAAAAATATCGCATTGTTGTTGAAGGACCACCTAACTGGACCAGCTTTCGTGATTTTTGGAAAATATTCTATGACGAAGGTGTGGTCATGGTTGCGTCAACTTACACCAAGGTGGGGGGGTTGTATGAACGTGGTTTTCGTCATGATCCGCGCAAACCCTTAGAAAGCATGGCTGAATATTGTTTGGGTTGTTATACCAATCGTAATTTGCCCTCTCGAATTGAATTAATTGAGCAATATATTGAAGAATATGAAGCGGATGGTTTTTTGATCAACTCGATTAAAAGCTGTAATTCGTTTTCGGCAGGACAGTTAATGGTGCTGCGAGAATTAGAAAAACGCACCGGTAGAGCTGGGGCGTTTATTGAGTCGGATCTGGTTGATCCTCGATATTTTAGCGCCGCAAATATTAAAAATCGTCTTGAGTCCTATTTTCAGATGATTGAAGCAAAAAGAGCTGCGGTATAAGGGGAACATTATGGACTGTTGTTACATTGGTATTGATTTAGGTTCGACTACCACCAAGGCGGTATTTTTAGATGAAGATGAAAATATTTTGGGTCGAGGTATTACCAACTCACGGAGTAATTACGAGCTTGCTTGTCAGGTTGCCAGAGAAGAGGCTGAAATTAATACCCGTTTTAGTTTGCTGAGAAAAACACTGGAAGCGGATGCGCAAATTGCCGACAAGTCAACTAGCTTGATGGCAAATCTATCGGTGTTATATGCACTTGCGCAACATTTGAAACAACTGCGAAGTTTACGGGCTATTTGTCTCGAAAAAGTGGCCAATTGGAACCATGATCAAGAAAAAATCCCTGCCTTTATCTCCGCACTTAAGGCAATGTTCGAGTCAATGGAATTACAAGCCGACGAAGATTTTGTGCCTGGTGCTGAAGTTCTCTCTGATTTTTTTCGCGATATTGCTACTAGCTTGTTTTTATCAAGAGCAGAAGTTGTTAGTAAAGAAAAGGGGTTGTCGTTTGATCGTTTAGTTGGCATTTTTGATGCGGCAATCATTCAAGTAGAAAGTCGCAGTTTTGCCTTGTTTTATGATGAATACCTTAATTTTGCCTGTGAAAAAGTCGTTGCAATGGCTGAGTTTTCTGAGTTTGAACCACAAATTACTGCGGCCATAACCGCAATTGCGGCAAAAGAATTTAATGTTTTAAATACTGTTGGCACCGGATATGGACGTTTAACGCTGCCTTTTGCTAAAGAACAGATACGTTCAGAAATTCTCTGTCATGGTTTGGGAGCACACTACATGTTTCCAAATACGCGCACGGTGCTCGACATTGGCGGTCAAGATACTAAAGCCATTCAAATTGATAAAAATGGCATAGTGACCGCTTTTCAAATGAACGACCGCTGTGCCGCTGGTTGTGGTCGTTATCTGGGTTATATTGCCGATGAAATGAACATGGGCGTTCATCAACTTGGCCCTTTGGCGATGAAATCAACTAAAGCAGTAAAAATTAATTCAACGTGTACTGTTTTTGCAGGGGCAGAATTGCGTGAACGGTTGGCTTT
>CAZVPC010000021.1:5209-21911 GCA_964629005.1 uncultured Pseudoalteromonadaceae bacterium
GATCCTAAAGGTGTGATGGCAGATCTGGAGATCAGCAAATTAAAAACTAAGAAAAATAAGACCGTAAAAATGGGTGCACGTATCGCTTGATTAATATGGGCTTAACGTTAGGAGAGAGAATTATGTTTTACACGGTAGGAATAGATGTGGGTTGCGATTCTATTAAAACCACTTTAATGCAGTTTGATCAAGATGGGACGAACGCCAAGCTTTTATATCGGGATCTGGATAAAATTCGCCGTCGTGATATCAAAGAGGTTATTCAACATTCGTATCAGCGAGTTTTAGCACAGTTTGACTTAAACCATGATGATATTGCTTATGTAGCGACCACAGGTGAAGGTGAAATGGTTGATTTTCGCCGTGGTCATTTTTATTCGATGACCGCTCATGCCCGTGGTGCTATTTTCTTAAATCCGAATATTAGAGCGGTGGTTGATGGTGGCGCTTTACATGCAAAAGCGATGCAAATTGATCAACGTTCAAAAATACTCGCCTATAAAATGACCTCACAATGTGCTTCGGGATCAGGTCAGTTTCTTGAAAATATTGCCCGTTATCTTGGTGTTGGTATTGACGACATTGGTGAATTGTCATTACAAGCGGATGATCCAGAAACGGTTTCTGGTATTTGTGCTGTTTTAGCTGAAACCGACGTGATCAATATGGTGAGTCGCGATATATCAACGGCTAATATTCTCAAGGGAATTCATCTTTCTATGGCAAAACGATTAGTTAATTTATTAAGAATGATCAAAGCCAAAGGTGAGGTTTTAGTAACCGGTGGCTTGGCGAGAAATGTTGGTTTTGTTGCCGCCATGCAAGAATTGGCTGATCAAGACAAACGTCTCGATATCAATATATTAACAGATGAAAATTCATCCCTTGCGGGAGCTATTGGTGCCGCACTATGGGGCGCTTATCGTCATGTGTTGTTGCAACGTAAACAAGAGAGTCAGGTAGCATAATTGAAAAAAGATTGCGAAAAAGGTGCAGATCAAACTGATAAATTAAAACTTTAAAAAGGGTGCAAGATGTTAAATACCAATTCGTTAAAGAGTACGCACAAATGCTAAATTCGACAGGTCTAAATTCAAAAAAAATAAAATCAAATTTAGCGCTTGGAAAATATACGGCTAACGTGGGTACGATGTTTATTAACAATGAAGATAAGTTTGCCGACAAATCGGCTTTTGCTCAACGAGTTGCTGGTCAATACCACTACTGGAGCTGGAGCAGATTAACGCAAGATATTATTAAGTTGGCGGATTATTTATTAACAGATTGTGGTTTTGAGCAGAATAATAGTCATTTAAGAGTGGCTTTTATTACCAGTAATAATTATCAACGTCTTGTCTGCGAAATGGCGGTAATGAGTTGTGGTTTAGTTAGTGTGCCTATTTTTGCTGGTTATCCTAAAGATTTAATGTCGTCACTGTTAGATTTTTCAGAAGTTGCTTTATTGATCAGCGATCTACCTCAAAAAATTGCCGATTTGGATGCGGCTATATTGCCAAGTAAAGTATTGCTCTTAAATCAAACGCAAACGGGTACAGCTCAGGGGGTTGAGCACATTCAAAAACTTAATAATGTGCTTAAGTTACCACTTGATTTATATCAACAAGTAATCAAACGAGAGTTATCAAGTCAACGCCAAAGCCAACTTAAACAGACGTTTTTAGCGGTTGAAACCGATCAATTAGCGTTAATTATGTACACCTCAGGGACGAGTGGTTTTCCTAAGGGTGTGCAACTTAGCCATAAAAATTTAATGTCGCAGCAACAAGCATTACAGCAATTATGGCAATTGCCAGCAGGAATGCGGTTTTTGTGTTATCTCCCTTGGCATCATAGTTTTGGTGGTTTATTTGAACGATTTTTTGTTTTGTATTCTGGTGGGTGTTTAGCGATTGATGATTCGTTTGGTAAAGATGTTGATCAGTTATTAAAAAACTTTGCTGAAATTAAACCGCATGTTTATTTTAGTGTTCCTAAAATTTATCAGGAAATTGTTGCTCGGGTATTAACGTCAAGTTCCGTAGATAAAGCCTTTTTTCATCCAGAATTAAAATTTGTATTTACTGCCGCAGCTCCTTTGCCTTTGAGTATTTCCGCTGTTTTTGAAAATAAAGGTATAGCGGTAGTCGAAGGTTGGGGACTCACGGAAACTTCGCCGTGCTGCACGTTAACGCCTTATTGTTCTGTTAATACCGCTCAAAAACCAAGTAAGGTTGAAAGAGTTTCTGGCGTGGTTGGTTTTCCTATTCCGGGCGTTGAACTTGCTATGAGCTTAGAAAACGAAATAATGGTGCGTGGCGAAAATGTGATGAGTGGTTATTTTAAAAATCCTGATGAAACCAATAAAGTTTTTACCGATGATGGCTGGTTTAAAACCGGCGATATTGGTGCTTTTACCACAGCCGGAGTGAAAATTATTTCCCGTAAAGAGCGGATGTTCAAATTAGGTAATGGTGAGAAAATATTTCCGTCACAAATTGAAGATAATGTGAACAGCTATTGTAAATTTATTAAATATGCTTATGTGTTTGGTGATGGCGAACCGCATCCCTTTATTCTTATGTTTCCCAATAGTGAGCTTTTTTCAGGTAAATTAACCGATGCTGCGACTTCGACCGCTTGTGCTCAACCTAAAAATGCTAATGCGTTGTCAAAATGTTTAAGTAAGTGTATTAAAGAAATTAATGATGCTCGCCCAGCGGGTTTTGAGCGTATAGAAAGAGCATTGGTGATCAATCGAGAATTGACACTCGAAGCGAATGAATTAACCCCGTCGTTTAAAATGATCCCTAAACGCATCGCTGAACATTATCAAGAATATATTAGCAAAGTACGCCAACAAAAATATGATGAACTGCCTGACGACGCCTATCTTGTGCCTTTAACTATTAAAGCATGCGAGATCATCTCATGAAAAAGCTGGCTTATGGTGTGATTGGCTTTGGTCCTGTTGGTCGCGTTGTTGCTGCACATTTAGTTCAGGCGGGTCATCAAGTCTCTGTGTTAGTTCGTCGTCCATCTGACTTAGCGTTACTCAAAGCAAAACCTTTGGTGATCACCGGGCAAGTGAACGTTAGTGCGCAACTTAACCATTGTTATAGTGAATTGGCTGACTTTATTGCTTCTAAACCTGATGTTATTTATATCTGTACCAAGAGTACTGACTCGAAAGCGTTGTTGGAAGACATTGCCGCGTTACATCCGGCTGAGCAGACATTGTTTGTTTCTTGTCAAAATGGCATTGATGTTGAAGATCAAATACGGGCAGTGTTTGGACGAAAACGTGCGTTGCGACAGGTTTTAAACATGGGTTGCAGTATGTCAGCAGAAAATGAAGTGACAGTTAATTTTTTCATGCAACATTACATCTCTGATCTACCTCTGGGCGCTGTTTATGCACAGCAGATAGCGGATGACCTTACCGAAGCTGGTTTTCCCACGCAGGTTAAAACAGATTATCGTGTTGAAATCTTTAAAAAAGCTATTTTAAATTCTTCTCTGGGTGGTTTATGCGCGGTCACTCGACAAACCATGAGTCATGTGATGGACAGAGCTGATATGTATGCCCTAGTAAAACAAGCGGTAGTTGAAGGTATTAGCATTGCTCATGCGATGGATATTGCCATTCAAAGTGATTTTGTGGAACAAGCTATGGTCTATTTTCATCATGCGGGCAATCATAAACCCTCAATTCTCGTGGATATAGAAAAAAAACGTAAAACCGAAAATGACTATCTTTGTGGAAAATTAACCGAATATGCACAGCAATACGGAGTGAAATGTACGTTAATTCCTATTTTATCGACTTTGATCAAAACTATTGAGAGCAATTATGATGCAGAACTCTGATTTAACTTGTAGTCAATTACCGTTAACTACGATCGGTGTGGTTGGCGCCGGAACGATGGGATCGGCAATAACCCAGCATTTTATCATGAAAGGTTTAGACGTTATTTTGGTCGATCAAAATGATGATTGTTTGCTGCGTGGCGTTGGCCATATTAAACAATCATTGGCTGAAGCTAAACAACGACGGCTCATTTCTGAGCAACAATACGATGCCATGCTAGCAAACTTAGTGACTTCAACCAATAAAACCGATTTAGCGCAATGTGATCTCGTTGTTGAAGCGGTATTTGAAGATCTAAAGGTTAAACAAAGCTTATTTAAAGAGCTAGAAAGCATCGTGTCACCGGACTGCATTTTAGCTAGCAACACGTCATCATTCTTGGTTGCAGATATTGCAAAAAATTTACAATATCCGCAAAGAGTTATTGGCGTCCATTATTTTTATCATGCAGCAAAAAACAAATTGGTTGAAGTTATACCGTCTGCGCAGACAGCGAAAAAAATTAGTACTACATTGATGAGTTTTTATCAATATATTGACAAAACACCAATTCAAGTGAAAGACGTAGCGGGATTTGCCGTGAATCGTTTTTTTGTGCCGTGGCTAAACGAAGCGGTCAGATTGCTTGAACAAGGTTATGGCAGTATTAAGGTGATAGATGAAGTAAGTTGTCAGGTTTTTGGCGTTGGTATGGGACCTTTTGCGTTGATGAACGCAACGGGTGTTGCCATTGCTCAACATGCTGCACAAGGTTTAGCGGATAAATTGGGTGGATTCTACGCACCTGCGGCATTACTTATTTCTCAGGTTGACGCAAAAAAGGATTGGGATCTCAGTGATCAGCAATTATTAAATCAACCTATAACAGAAGCTGAAAACAATACTGATAATATTACCATTATTACTGAACGCATGGTTGGGGCAACCTTAGGGATTGCTGCGCAAATGATCAGTGAAGGTGTGGTTGATGCTACCTCGGCTGATTTAGGTGCACGTTCTGGCTTACGCTGGCCGAGGGGACCTTTTGAGTTAATGAATAAACTCGGTGTTGTTGCAGTAAAAGAGATGGTCAGTAAGCTTTTTTCCACTTGGGACATGCCATTACCGCCATTTCCTGTTAATAGCCATCAGCAAAGCACTATGATTGACAAAATTCAGCTTAATTGGGTTACCCATTTTGTTTGTAAACGTGCTGGTTTTATTCAATTTAACTTACCTGATCGCATGAATCCTTTAGGTGAACAGACGATGCAACAACTTAATAGTTGTATTGACGCACTTAATAATAATGCTGATATTGATAAAATTTTTATTTTTGGCTGCGGCAAAGCGTTTGTCGCGGGTGCCGACATTAAATTATTTTTAGATGCAATAGATAGTGATAATTTAGAACGTATTCAATTGTTTACTGAGTTTGGTCAACAAGTATTTAATAAAATCAGCCGCTCAACTAAAACCACCTATGCCTACTTAGATGGTTTAGCGTTGGGTGGTGGATTTGAGTTGGCGCTGGCTTGTGATCATCGTATTGCTACTCATAAAACAGTGATTGCTTTTCCTGAAACAGGTATTGGTATTTATCCGGGCTTAGGTGGCACACAACGCACCACTCGTTTAGTAGGCATGGGCGCAGCAAAATATTTAATAGCAACAGGACAATTTATTAACGGGGATAAAGCGTATCAATTGGGCTTGGTAGATGAGGTTATCACCCCTGTTTTTACAATTGAACAACTGGCCAATTACCAACTTGATCAAGCGCAAGCCGGATCAGATGAAAAGGCCTTAGCTGAAATTGATTTTGCTAATTTTGACGGTGAACTAAACGAGCAATTATTGAGTGAGAGCAAGTATAAACTAGCTGAAAAACAACTTAGACGTAAAGCGCCATTGGCAATGAAAATGGCAATGAACTTGATCAGTGCAGCCAGCAATGTTGGCCTTGAGCAAGGTTTAGGCTTAGAACTTGCGGGGTTAAAAACGGTGTTCTCTAGTCAAGATGCTAAAACGGGTTTGTCGAGCATTTTAACAGGTAAAAAACCTGAATTTATTGGAGCGTAGTTATGGTGAGGTCAATTAAAGGTTTTAGTTTAACGCAACAACATGCTTTGCAAGGCAATGGCGCTTTGTTTGATGATATTTATCTTATTGAGGGTAAACGGACACCCTTTGGTAAGTTAAATGGTAGTTTGTCGAGTGTTTCACCAACAGATTTGGGTATTTTAGCAGCACGTGCAGCCATCGAAAAATCGGCAGTAGATGCCGCAGATATTGAACAAACCTTGGTTGCCAATATTGGTCAAGCCAGTGCCGACAGTTTCTTTTTACCCCGTCATATTTCACTTTATGCGGGCGCACCCGAGGCGAGCACCGCATTATTGGTGCAACGAATTTGTGGTTCAGGCATTGAGTTATTAGGACAAGCGGCAGAGCAAATTGCTTTGGGTAAGGCCAATTTAATCTTAGGTTGTGGCACCGATACTATGAGCCGATTCCCGCTAGCATCATATACCTCACGGCAAGGTTTCGCTTTAGGTAAACCTGATTTTATTGATCTGTTGTGGGAAGCGCTAAATGATACTGCCGCTGTGCCGATGGGACGAACCGCCGATAATATCGCCAAACAATATCAGCTTAGTCGTGAGCAAGTTGAAGAATTTGCTTTGAGTAGTCAAGCTCGTTATGCCAAGGCAAAGCAAGCCGAATTCTTTACCGATGAAATTGTAACTATCGCGGCAAAAGGGATCATTGAATTAGCGGCTTTAAAACCAAGAAAATACCGCTTAAATAGCCGTGAAGACTGTGCCTTTGATGAACATCCCAGAATAACTTCACGAGAAAAATTAGCCAGTTTACCGTTTGTTTTTTCAAAAGAAGGACCAACAACTGCGGGCACAGCTTCAGGTATTGTTGATGGCGCAGCTGCGGCCTTAATCGCTTCGGGAGATTATGTTCGCGCCCATGGTTTACAACCGTTGGGGAAAATAAGAGCTTTTGCTAATGTTGGTGTTAGCCCTGATTTAATGGGTATTGGCCCTGTTCCTGCTATTCAAACCTTGTTATCGCAAGCAAAAATGTCGATTAATGATATTGACCGCTATGAAATTAATGAAGCCTTTGCGGCGCAATGTTTAGGCGTAGCTAAAGCACTTGAACTTGATTTAGACAAACTTAATGTTAATGGTGGTGCCATTGCACTGGGTCACCCATTGGCAGCGACAGGGGTTCGTTTGGCGCTAACGTGCTTAAGAACATTAAAACGCGATCATCAGCAATGGGGTATTGCTTCTGCTTGTATTGGTGGTGGTCAAGGTATTGCGATGTTGTTGGAGGCATGTTAATGAGCTTAACCAAAGCGGATGAATTAGCACAAGCCAACGATTTACGCGATAAAGTTGTTTTTGTGACGGGTGCAGGACAAGGCATTGGTGCGGCGATAGTTGATAAATTTGCTGCGCAGGGTTGTAAGTTGGCTTTAGTTGATATTAATGGTGCACAGTTGACTAAGTTGTCGGCACAACTTAGTCAACAACACATTGAAAATATTGTCTTAAAGATTGATGTAACTAATAAAAATGCGGTTGTTGCTGCAGTTGCTAGCGTCGTTGCCGCTTTTGGCAACATTGATGTGTTAGTGAATAACGCTGGCATTATTCGTGATGGTTTTATTAGCAATATTTCAGAGCAAGACTGGGACAGTGTATTAGACGTTAATTTAAAAGCGGCATTTCTTTGCTGTCAGGCAGTATTTCCGTTGATGAAAGCGAAACAAGCAGGAAAAATCATTAATATTGTTTCGCGGGCATGGTTGGGTAATATTGGTCAAGCTAATTATTCAGCCAGCAAAGGTGGCTTAGTGAGTTTAACGCGAACATTAGCGTTAGAGTTTGCTCGGTATCAAATTAATGTTAATGGTGTCGCACCGGGTTTAATTGATACTAAGATGACGCAAAGTATGCCAGAGCATGCGCGAGCCAGATTATTACGTATGCAGCCAACAGGTAATATGGGCAGTGTTGATGATATTGCGGGTGCAGTAAAATTTTTGGCTAGTGGTGATGCGCAGTTTATCACTGGGCAAATATTACATGTTGACGGTGGTAAAAGTTGTGGTTTGTTGTCGTTATAAGTTGATCTATTTGGATAAATAACTATGAGCAAAGCGTTAAAAATAGTGACTATCAAAGTTAACGGTCAAAATCGTTCAAAAGCGATCGTTAGTTCGATGACGCTATTAGAATTTCTTCGTGAAGAATTAAACTTAACGGGCAGTAAAAAGGGGTGTGATTTGGGTGAATGTGGTTGCTGTAGTGTGCTTATCAATGGTCAACCTAGATTGTCATGTTTAACGCTGGCGTTTGATGTTGTTGGCGATGCGGTAACGACCATTGAGGGGATTGCTGACGGTAAGCAGTTACATCCTGTGCAAGAAGCGATGGTTGAGCAGGGTGCTATTCAATGTGGCTATTGTACCCCAGGTATGGTGATCAATGGTGTTGATTTGATTGAAAAAATAGTATCGCCCAGTGATGAACAAATTAAACAATGTGTTGCTGCTACTCTCTGTCGTTGTACCGGATATACCAAGATCATCAGGGCAATGAAAGTTGCTAGTGAAACCTGCCGTCAAACAACTTATGTTAGACGTACCGATTTACCTGAGGTAAACGGAGGCACCGATGAAAGCTAAAAACCCGAGTATTGATCAAGTAGTGGTTGAAAAAAATAGCTATCAAGTGATCGGTAAACCGGTGCCACAAATTTTTTCTCGAGAAAAAGTCACTGGCAAAGCCATTTATACTGACGATATGCGTTTGCATAACCCACTTTATATTAAAATTTTACGTTCACCTTTTGCCAGTGCAACGCTGGTAAAAATTGATTTTGCTAAAGCCAAAGCACTCAGTGGTGTGAAAGCGATCATTACGGGCGATGATTTCAAACATACCTTTGGTGTCTTACCGATCAGTAAAGACGAACCGGCGCTGGCTAAAAAGGTAGTGCGTTATATTGGAGAACCTATCGTTGCTGTGGCTGCGGAATCAATTGCTATTGCTAAGCAAGCATTAACTTTGATCGAGGTAGAGTATCAGCAAAAACAGCCTTGTTTAGATAAAAAACAAGCCCTTAAAGCAACCGATGATCCTATTCACCCAGAATTAGCACGAACCAATAATTTACATAAACGCGTTGGGCAAGAATTTGGTGATATCAGCGCAGGTTTTGCACAAGCGAGCGTTTGTGTTGAGAAAAAATTTGAATTTTCGGCCGTTACTCATGCCTTTACTGAGCCCCATGCGACTCAAGTTGAAATTGATGATAAAGGTAATGTTATTGTTTATTCTGCCACGCAAGTACCACACTACTTGCACTTGGCATTATCAGAAGTGTTAGAAATACCCGAATATAAAGTGCGGGTGATAAAACCCCATCTTGGCGGCGGTTTTGGTGGCAAGAGTGATCCCTTTCCTCATGAAATGATCGCCGCTAAATTAGCACTGTTAACCAGCCGTAATACGCGTTTAACGTTTTCTCGCGAAGATGTTTTTTTTAGTCATCATGGTCGTCATCCTACGCAGCTAAAAATGAAATTAGGTTTTGATGCCAACGTTGGCATCACTGCACTAACCGCAGATATATTAATTGATGGTGGTGCTTATGGCAGTTTTGGTATTGTTACCACATATTATAACGGTATTTTGTTACAAGGCCCTTATCCAGTTCCTAATTTTCGTTTTGATTGTCATCGTGTTTATACCAATAAACCTATGTGTGGCGCCATGCGTGGTCATGGTGGTGTAAACCCTCGTTTTGCCAGTGAAAGTTTATTTGATATGGCGTGTGTTGAAGCAAAAGTAGATCCTTGCCAAACAAGAATTGATTTGATCCATAAAGAAAACAGCTTAACGGTGAACGAATTTCGTATCACTTCGGTCGGCTTAAAACGTGGCTTAATGGCGGCAAAACAGCGCAGTCGTTGGCAAGAAAAATATGGGAAATTACCTTATGGTAAAGGTATCGGTGTGGCGTGTGGATTTTTTATTAGTGGTAGTGCATTGCCTATTCATTGGAATAAATTACCTTCGTCAACGGTGCGTATCACTATAGATCAAGATGGTGCAGTAACGGTTTATTCCGGCGCTGCCGATATTGGTCAAGGAAGCGATACTGTATTAGTGTTAATGGCGGCTGAAGTGCTTGGTGTGGCAATGGATAAAATTACTATTATTGCTGCTGATACAAAATTAACTCCAGTAGATTTAGGTAGTTACAGTTCGCGAGTCACATTTATGATGGGCAATGCAGCGAGAAATGCGGCGATCAGAATGCGTCGAGTGTTGAGTGAAACTGCTTACCAAATGCTAGATCTTGACATTCCGGCTTATCCAGATGTTGAAGTTAATGATAATTATTTTAGGCAAGGCGGACGTAAACCTGATTTTGAACAAGGTTTTTTGGGGGCAAATCCTAATTATGATGATGATTTTATTTTTGCCAACGATGTTATTCAGCTCAAAAGTGATGGTCGACAACTTGATTATATGGCGGTAGTTAAAAAAGCCTTAGAAAGAGAGGGTATTTTACAAACTCGAGGCACTTATAAGCCACCTAAAATGGGCGGAAAATTTAAAGGTGCTGGCGCAGGTTTAAGCCCTAGTTATAGTTTTACCGCGTTTATTACTGAAGTCAGCGTTGATGTTGAAACAGGATTTGTAAAAGTTGATAAGGTAACTTGTGCACATGATTGTGGTTTTCAATTAAATCCTTTAGCGGTTGAAGGCCAAATTGAAGGTTGTATTCACATGGGCTTAGGACAGGCGTTAATGGAAGAAGTGGTGCATAACGATGGCGCAGTACAAAATTCTTCCTTTTTAGAATATAAAATGTTATCAGCTTTTGAACAGCCCGATATCGATATTGTGCCAACCCCCAGTGATGAAAGTGAGGGGCCGTTTGGCGCAAAAGAAGCGGGTGAAGGGGTACTAGCTCCGGTGATCCCCTCGGTGGGTAATGCCATATTTGATGCGGTTGGTATACGTTTAACGCAATTACCAATGCGTCCTGATAGAGTATTGGCAGCAATAAATAAAGCTAAAAAAGCCAATTTAAACAAAGTAAACGTCAACATTAACCAAGGTAAAAAATAGCATGACAACCTTAATGGCACCGTTTGACTTTGAACAACCGTCAGATCTTGATCAAGTTTTTGAATTGGTTAAACGGCTAAAGCAACAACACCAACGCTTTATTTTTGCTGGTGGTAATACTGACTTGCTACCGAAATTTAAACAAGGCGTTAATGTACCCGACTGCCTGATCTCGCTTACTGCCATTGATGAATTAAATGGTATCTCTTTGTTTGATCGTGAGGGGCAACATCATTACGTTCGTATTGGTGCTGCGACTCGATTAGATGAGATCATTAATCATAAAATTATTTGTAGCCATTTTCCAGAACTTGCTCGCGTTGCTGGTTTGGTCGCTAATCCACAAATTAGAAATCAAGCGACTATTGGCGGTAATATTTTGGTCGATAACCGCTGCATCTATATAGATCAAAGTGAGCTTAATCGTGAGTGTCATTCTCCTTGTTTTAAGGCTGGCGGTGATGTTTGTCATTTGGTTAAAAGTGCGAAACGGGGTGATAAAACACTTTGTCAGGCACGTTTTGTTTCCGATACGGTGCCTATTTTGTTGTTATTAGGTGCCCGTTTAGTGGCACAAAATCAACAACATTCACGCAAAATTGCGCTCAGAGACTTTTATTGTCAAGATGGCATTGAACGAAATCGTCTTGGCAGTGACGAGTTGCTAGTTGCTATTGAGCTGCCATTGGTACCGCACAAACACATTCATTACGAAAAATTAGCGATCAGAAATACCCTTGATTTTCCCTCGGTTGGTGTTGCGGTCGCTCTTACAAAAGATCGCCTAAAAACGGGGACTAACCAAGACAATTTTACCTTAGAGATAGCATTAACGGGTATCCAAACTCTGCCGGGATACTTTACTTTTGCCAGTAAAAATTGTGCTAATGTTGATGATTTACTAAACCAAGCTTGTCAACAGTCGGATCAATTTTCATTGCTTTATCAACAAGACTTTTTCCCGCGTGCCTACCGTAAAAAAATGATCGCAGTATTTATTCGTCGTTGTTTTAAAAAAATAATGGCACAAATAAACGAGGATGATTGATGAAAGTGGCTAATTTAGAAACGATGAACTTAAAAAACATCATGCGCGATTATTTTCTCGATTTAGATCAAGCGGCAAAAGATCCTGAGCGTAAAGTCGCTTGGTGTACCTCGGTTGGTCCCGCTGAAATTTTACGTGCCATGGGTTTTGAAGTGTTTTTTCCTGAAAATCACGGTGCCATGCTTGGTGCAACACGCGTTTGTATGGATACTATTCCTGTCGCCAATTCAGCGGGCTATTCCCCTGAGATTTGTAGTTATTTAACCTCAGATATCGGCGCTTTTATGAAAAATATCACCCCGCTTACCAAGGCTTATGGCATTGAATCCATCCCTAAACCCGACGTATTAGTTTATAACACCAACCAGTGTAAAGATGTGATGCACTGGTTTGAATTTTATGCGCAAGAATTTAATGCCCCTATTTTTGGCATTCACCCGCCAACGCACTTACCTAAAGTTACTCTTGCCCATATTAATGATGTTGTACAACAATTTGAAGCGTTGATCGCTTTTCTTGAACCGATTATTGGCACAAAACTTGAGCCGATAATATTAGCTGAAACAGTTTCTTTGTCTAAACAAGCAACGGATTTATGGGCTGAAGTGTTAAACACAGCCATGGCAAAACCAAGTCCATTGAGTTTTTTTGATGCCACTATTTACATGGGACCCATCGTTGTTCTGCGCGGCAGCCAAATAGCTAAGGATTATTACCAATCATTACTTAGTGAGTTGCAAAAAAAAGTGATCCATAAACTAGCGGCAGTTGATGGTGAGCAAAAAAGAATTTATTGGGAAGGTATGCCTATTTGGGGACGCTTGAGGAGTCTATCGGAGTTATTTAAGCGCAATAATGTTTGTGTTGTTGCTTCAACCTATTGTAACAGTTGGATTTTTAATGACTTTGATACACACGAACCCTTGAAGACCATGGCAAAGGCATATTTACAAATATTCATTAATCGCAATGACGCATACAAACAAGCCTATATTGAAAAATTGGTGGCTGATTTTTCTGTTGATGGTGTAATTTTCCATACAGCTAAAACCTGTCCAAATAATAGTAATAGTTATTATAATTTACCCAAAACTTTGCGTAAAAAAGGGATCCCAACGGTGATCATTGACGGCGATCTCTGTGATTTACGTTGTTATTCTGACGAACAATCGGTCACGGTGATCGAAGCCTTTGTCGAAATGTTGTAATGCATAGCTAATACTGAGTTAAGAAAATGAACAAAGCAGAAAACACCATTATCGAAGACAAAAATCAATGCTACTTTTGGGGTGTTGACTGTGGTAGTTCAGCGATAAAAATTGTGGTTTGTGATAGTCAAGGCAATATTTTACTACGTCGAAAATCAAAAACGCTGTTCCCCTTGCAACAACATATTAAGCAGGTCTTAGTCGATGATGGTGCTTTTACTCCTTTTGAAGAAAGTAGCCCTAATAATGAAAATGAATTTAAACTAAAACGTAATCATAAACTGGCCGCAACAGGTTATGGTCGTCATCATATTGCTTATATTGATACGGTTTTAACCGAAATAAAAGCACATTTTCTGGGTGTACAACACCAGCTAAAAATTGAGCAAGCCTTTACTATTATTGATATTGGTGGTCAAGACGCTAAAGTAATTGCTGTTGCCAATAATCGTGTTGAGCAGTTTGCGATCAACCGAAAATGTGCCGCCGGAACAGGCGCTTTCATTGAAGAGTTAGCGCATCGTTTAGAAGTGCCTATGGATAAAATGACTGAATTTGCGTCACGTTATGATAAAGAACTAACGTTAAATAGTTATTGTACGGTTTTTTCTGCCCAAGAAGTGATCAAAATATTAATGCAAGGTGAAAAAGTCGAAAACTTAATTTATGCACTGTATCGCTCGGTGGTTAAACGAGTATTGGAAATGACTTCAGTTGATACCAATATCATTGTGTTTTCAGGTGGTGTAATGAGTTTTCATCCGCTGTTAGTGGAGTTATTCGCGCAACAGTTATCAAACGCAGCTTCAATGTCAGATAAAAAATTGGTGGTTGCCCCTAATACGCAATTTTGTGGCGCATTAGGGGCGGCAATTTATGCCTTGTCGAACGATTCAATAGAGCGTTCACAAGCGACGATTGTAATTAAAGAAGAGGAATAAAAAATGGCTTATTTAATTAGTGATGAATGTAATTTATGTGATGCTTGTGTCGCAGAATGTCCTAATGAAGCGATCACTGAAGGTGATGAAATTTATAAAATTGATGCACTTAAATGCTCAGAGTGTATTGGCTTTTTTGATGAACCTCAGTGTGCTGAGGTGTGTCCTATGGAATGCTGCGAGCCTGATCCTGACTTTGAAGAAGATGAAACGACACTATTAGCAAGAGCGAAAAATATTCATCCCGATGAAGATTTTGACGAAGATGATTTACCGTCACATTTTCGTGAATAATTAAGGGATCAAATAACTTGTCACTAAAACTTAAGTAATGGTAACAACAACCATGAATGATATAGAAAAACGATTAACAAGCTCAACTAATAAATTGCTTGAGGAACTCACCATAAAATTTGCGGGTGATTCAGGCGATGGTATTCAACTTACTGCGCAAAAATTTGCTGAATTAGCTAGCAGTGCAGGAGAGCGGGTTAGAACGATGCCAGATTTTCCTGCGGAAATTCGTTCACCTGCCGGAACGCTCGGTGGCGTTTCGGGTTTTCAAATTCGCACGGGCACTGAAGGTATTTATACGCATGGTGATGAACTTGATGTATTGGTGGTAATGAATCCTGCTTCATTAAAACGTAATAGTGATAATGTAAAAGAAAATGGCATTATTATTGTTAATCAGGATACTTTCACGGAAAAAAATATTGAAAAGGCAGAATATCAAACTAATCCGTTATTGGATGGCTCTTTGGCTGCTTTTCGCGTTTTTCCGGTATCCATTACTAAACTAACCATGAATGCACTTAAAGGCATGGGTTTATCACGTAAAGAAATGGATCGCTGTAAGAATTTTTTTGCATTTGGGCTTATTTGTTGGTTATTTCCCAAACCAACTAAGCAAGTAAAGTCATGGATCAAAATTAAATTTCAAAAAAATCCTCAACTTGCAGATGCTAATTTAAGAGTGTTCGATGATGGTTGGAATTATGGTGAAACCGAAGAGTTGTTTGCGATAAATTATTCGATCAAGAAAAAAGGCACTGCACAATATCAAGAGGGTGCTCGTTTTGTTACGGGTAATGCTGCCATTGCGCTAGGTTTAGTTAAAGCAGCACGAAAAGCAGGTATTAAATTATTTTTAGGGGGTTATCCCATTACTCCCGCGACTGAGGTGATGCAGGAATTACTACGTTATAAAGACGAAGACGTGGTGGTTTTTCAAGCGGAAGATGAAATTGCGGCAATAGGCACCGCGTTAGGTGCTGCTTTTGCCGGCGCTCTTGGTGCAACGAGCACCTCAGGTCCCGGTTTAGCTTTAATGGCTGAATTCGTTAATTTGGCCGTGATTGCGGAGCTGCCGTTAATTATTATTGATGTACAAAGAGCGGGGCCGTCTACGGGAGTACCGACTAAAACCGAACAAGCCGATCTGTTACAAGCGTTATGGGGCAGAAATGGTGAGTCGCCTATTCCTGTTTTGGCGGCAACCACGCCACAAGATTGTTTTGACATTACTATTGAAGCCGCACGGATCGCAATTAAATATATGACGCCAGTAATGGTAATGAGCGATCTTTATTTGTCAGCGGGTGCAGACTCTTGGGTTGAGCCAAGTTATAACGATATCCCCGATATTCAACCTAATTTTGTTTCAGAGCATGAAAAATTTGCACCTTATCGGCGTGATCCAAAAACGTTAGCGAGGTCTTGGGCAATACCGGGTAAACCTGATACGGTACACATTATTGGTGGTTTAGAGAAAAATGGTGCTGCTGGTGGGGTGAGTTATGATCCAGATGATCATGAAAAAATGGTGCATTTGCGTGCCGCTAAAATAGCGGGTATTGGTAAAGATATTATTTTGCCAAAAGTTTTTGGTGATAGTGAAGCCGAATTATTATTGCTTGGCTGGGGGAGTACATACGGAGCAATTATGGAGGCGACCGAGCAATTGCAAGCATTAGGATACAAGGTGGCTTGTACTCAAGTGCGGCACATAAATCCGTTACCTGATGGCTTTGGTGAGTTGCTAAAACGATTTACTCAAGTGTTAGTACTTGAAAATAATTTGGGGCAATTGTGGATGAAACTACGTGCACAATATCTTCTTGATCTGAAAAAATTCTGTAAAGTTCAAGGCTTGCCATTTAATACTATGGAAATTGTCAATCATGTTGAAATATTATTAAAGGGTGCTGATGCCACGCACACTGGAGAGCAATAATGAATAGTCAAACTGAACAAATAGCGTTAACTCGGCAAGATTTTGTGTCTGAGTGTGATCCTAAGTGGTGCCCTGGTTGTGGTTGTTTTGCTATTTTGCGCAGTTTAACCAGCATGTTTGCCAGCGCTGAAATTCCGCCGCACGAACAAGTGATTATTTCTGGTATTGGTTGTTCATCACGCCTACCTTATTATACGCATACCTATGGTTTTCACACGATTCATGGTCGAGCACCAACGGTTGCCATGGGGAC
>CAZVPC010000022.1:0-2036 GCA_964629005.1 uncultured Pseudoalteromonadaceae bacterium
GCATTGTTGACAAACTGATTAACTTTTTAAGCTTAATGAAAACCATGCCAACAACCATGAAACAATTGGCATTAGTACAATTTTTTTCTTGGTTTGCCCTGTTTATTATGTGGGTTTACACCATGCCTGCTATCGCCCAACATATTTGGGGAGTTGACGCGAAATGGTTTGATCCTCACTATTTAGCACAAGTAGGTAACATACCGGAAAATATTGCGATAGCCAAAGGTGCCGCTGGCGATTGGGTGGGTATTATCTTTGCTGCTTACTCTTTATTTGCTGCTATTTTCTCTGTTATTTTACCCAAATTAGCTAATGCTTGGGGTCGAAAATTAGTCTATTCGCTATCACTCCTAGCCGGTGGGCTTGGTTATATCAGTATTATGTTAATAGAAAATTCACAACCAACCTTGGTTAATTTATTAATCACCCAGATCACAGTGCCACGAGGCGCAGTGTTGTTACTGCTGCCAATGATCGGTGTTGGCATGGCTTGGGCAGCTATTTTAGCTATGCCGTACGCTATTTTAGCGGGTTCTTTACCGGTAAAACAAACTGGCGTTTATATGGGCATATTTAACTTTACCATTGCCGCACCACAGATAGTATCCGCTTTAGTGACTGGCTATATATTAAGTAACGTTTTTAATAATCACGCTATTAATATTATTATGCTGGCAGGTGCTGCCATGGTGTTAGGGGCAATATCAGTCTATTTTGTTAAAGACTCAATAGACGAAAAATAAGTGCATGTTGACTTTTTGACATAATAAATCCTTGAAACTGAACTACATATTGTCTAAAGACGCTAGGTTCTTTTGCGGACTGAAATTAATTGTAGGTTGTCACGAGCGCAGCGAGGCACAACAAAAATAGCATTTTTTTTGCTACAGTAAGCAATTGTCGCGGCAAGCAGCAACCTACAAATAGTTATAAAATCAATGCATTATATATCACTTTTCTGCGCCGACGCGGATCACTAATTTGCCAAAATTTTCACCTTTTAATAACCCAATGAAAGCCTCAGGAGCCTTTTCTAAACCATCAAGCAGTTGTTCTTTATATTTAATTTTTCCTGCCATTAACCAAGCACTCATTTGCGTAATAAATTCGTTATAGCGATGACCATAATCGTCAAATACAATAAAACCTTGCATTCTTACCCGCTTAATTAATAACGTCCCCATTAACAGTGACATTCTATCTGGGCTGTTAGGTAATTCGGTAGCATTGTATTGCGAAATTAAGCCGCATAATGGCACGCGCGCACAACTGTTTAATAAGGGCATTACCGCATCAAATACTTTACCGCCGATGTTTTCAAAATAAATATCAATGCCATCGCTACAAACATTCGCTAGTAATTCCGCAAAATTAGCCGCCTTATGATCGATACAGTCATCAAAGCCTAGTTCATTAATCGCGTATTGGCATTTTTCTTTACCGCCCGCAATACCAATAACTTTACAGCCTTTAATTTTGCCAATTTGACCAACAAGACTACCCACTGCGCCTGTTGCAGCGCCAACCACTAAGGTTTCACCCGCTTTAGGCTGACCGATATCAAGTAAGCCCATATACGCGGTTAATCCGGGCATACCAAATAGACCTAATGCGTAAGAAAGACTGGGTAATTGCTCGCTAATTTTCAATAAGTCAACACCATCTGAAATGGCATATTCTTGCCAACCGCTAAAGGCGACAACCCAGTCACCTACTTGGTAATTATCGTTATTTGATTGCTCAACCTGACAAACCGCACCCGCCACCATAACGGCGTTAATAGCGACAGGATCTGCATAAGACTTAGCATCGTTCATACGACCGCGCATATAAGGGTCGAGTGACATGTATACGGTACGTAATAATATTTCACCGTCTTTAGGCACCGGTATAACGGCACTGTTAAGCTTAAAGTTTGCCAGTGTTGGTGCGCCATGGGGGCGAGATGCTAATAACCATTGTTTGTTTTGTGTTGTCATTATTATTCCTTATAAACTGTTTTGTAAAATACGTGTGCAACTGGCAAGGTCAAT
>CAZVPC010000022.1:2136-6365 GCA_964629005.1 uncultured Pseudoalteromonadaceae bacterium
GGATCTAAAATTGAAAATTGTGGATAAACCAATGGATTACCAAAAAATAGTTTGGCATTTTCAGCTTTTTTAGTGATCACACTGCCGCTGTTCATTTCAGAGCCTGTGGCAGGCAAGGTTAATACACAACCAAAGGGTAAAGCTGCGCTTACATTGCTGCCCATTTTTAACAAAATATCCCAAGCGTCACCGTCAAATTTCGCAGCCGCAGCGACAAATTTAGTGCCGTCAATAACCGAGCCACCACCAACAGCTAATAAAAAAGTGATATTGTCTTGTTTTACTTGCTCAACTGCTTTCATCATCGTTTCATAACTAGGGTTAGGTTCGATACCTGAAAAATAGCTAACTTGGCGTTGTCCTAAGGCTTGTTTTACCTCAGTTAAGGTACCATTGTTTTTTATGCTACCACCGCCATATAACACCATAACTTTAGCGTCTATAGGTATTAACGTTGCTAGTTTTTCAATTTGATTTTCACCAAAACAAAGTCGGGTTGGGTTATAAAATTCAAAATTATTCATTTGTTTTCTCTCTATCTCTCTATTAGTTGCTCTATCTATTAGACCAGTCGACTATTGACTATTTAAATAGTTGCCTCTGTTCCCGTGAATTGTTACTAAATATATAATCCTAAAATCCGCAATTGAAACACGGATAATAGTGCCTAACTGCTGGATCTAGGATAATCCTTTGATTTTATAACTATTTGTAGGTCGCTGCTTGCCGCGACAATTATAGAAATAACTTTTATAATGCTTTGTTGTGCCTCGTTTTACTCGTGACAAGCTACAATTAATTTTATTTGCCAACAGTTAAATACCATTAAGCAAAATGGTTTAATTAACGGGTATTAGTTAAACGCATAATACTTCATTGAAAATTATTAGCGATTATTTCACTGCTAATTGTTTTTGCGTTAACTGCATTGCCTGTTGTAAAGGTTGTTTAGATTGTTGCAATTTACTCATTAAACTGGCGCCCAACCATAAATAATAGAGCATTTGCGCCGATGCCATCGTCGTCTGTTTGCTAATGGATTTGTCTGCAATGCCTTGTGCAATTACCTCAGCAAGTTTGGCAATAATTTGTTGAGCGCCGTGTAATAACGCTAAACGCATTGACTCAGATAAATCGGCTACTTCGGCGCTGAGTTTTACGACCAAACATTTTTGCATGGTGCAATTATCGGCTTGAGTTGCTAACCATGCTTGCCAATAGCTCATTAAACGTTGATAACCATTGCCTTTTTCAGTGGCAAACAGTGAATCAAGCGCTAGCAAATAATCAGTAAAATATTGTTGGATCAATACTTCGCCAAATTGCTCTTTTGAAGCAAAATAGTGATAAAACGAGCCTTTAGGTACATTAGCCGCTTTTAATATTTGAGCTAAACCCACCACAGAAAAACCTTTGCTGGCAATTAATTGATAACCAGTATCTAAAATATGCTGTTTGGTGGTATTTGTTTTTTCAGATGTTTTCATGGCACCATAATAATCGCAATTAGACCGGTCGTCTAGTGTTATTTTTTTATAAAAAATAATCGTTAGTAAACAGTTTTAGCTAAGAACCACAAGACTTACGCACCACTAAACTCGTTGGCATAAGTTGCGTAGTGGCTATTTCGCCACGGATCAGCGCGAGTAATTTATCAACCAATAACTCACCCGCCAGTTTAGTGTTTTGTTTCGCGGTGGTCAGCGGTGGGTTAGTAAAACTAGCAATTTGAATATCATCAAAGCCAACTACCGCAATATCTTTAGGCACATCAAACCCTCTTCTTTGCAGGGCATGCATAGCTCCAATAGCAATTAAATCGCTAGCCGCAAAAATAGCATCAAAACTCAAACCACTATTAAGCAATTGTTTGGCTGCTTGGTAACCCGCTTCTTCAGTTGAAATAGCATCTATTTGCATCGCTTTATTCACGACTAAATTATTATCGGTTAACGCCTTACAATGCCCTAAATAACGCTCTAAAAATTCAGGTGATTGACTAGAAGCCCCCCCTAGAAATGCAAATTTTTTATAACCATTTTCAATCACATGTTCAGTAATTTGATAGCCACCGTGAAAATTATCACATCCTACCGAAACGACAGACATACTTTTAACTTCAGCTCCCCAACGAACAAAATGGGTTTGTTGTTCAATTAAGTGTACCAACTTTTCTTCGTAATCAAGGTAGTCACCATAGCCTAATAAAATGATGCCATCGGCTTTATTGCTATCTTCAAAATCGGCATGCCAATCACTATTCATTTGTTGAAAAGAGATCAGCAAGTCATAACTCTTATTTGAGCAAGCTTTAGTAATGCTACCAAGCATTGATAAAAAAAACGGATTAATTAATGAGTCATCATTGGTTGGATCTTCAAATAACAATAATGCGATAGTACCGCTTTGTTGGGTACGTAAATTGCTGGCATTTTTATCGACTTTATAATTGAGCTTTTTAGCAATCGCTTGCACTTTTAAACGAGTTTCTTCATTAACCAAAGGGCTATTTCGTAAGGCACGAGACACTGTTGACTGAGAAACGCCAGCTTGATAAGCAATATCGAAAGAGGTCGGTTTTGATTTCACAAAAAACCCAATAAAATTAATCTTAACAAGATACTACCTGAGTAATAATTTTATGTATACATCATGTTACCTCGAAATGCTCATTTTACAATATTGTTATTGCTCCTCTACCTTAAAACTGCTTTGCTATTTTCCCCCTTGCTACATACGTATGCATGAATAAATTTAATCCTCTACGTTATGCATACGTATGTAGGTTGTTGCCCTGACTACCGACATCATCATAATCTTGAGTTAAGAATTATAAATCAGTTTATCAAGAGTTAGATGTCACCCATGGTAGTAGAAGAGATGGTTGCAAAAAAAATGGTTAAAACAAAAAAAGTTGCCAATAAAAACACCACAAAAAAAGCTCAGCATATAACGGCTGCTGAATTCAAACAACGAATTACTCATCACCTACAATTTACTTTAGGTGACTCAGATAGCAGTACTAATAAACAAGCTTGGTGGCAAGCCACTTGTTTAGCAGTGAATGAAAGTGTCTTTGAAAAATTGCAAAGCACTAAAAGTAAACACATTAAAAATGATGCCCGCAGCGTTAACTATTTATCGTTAGAATATTTAATGGGGCGATTATTATCCAATAATCTACACAACCTAGGTTTATTTGATGCGGCTGAAAAAGCATTGAAATCATTAGGGTTTAATTTAGCTGACCTGTGTGAAGAAGGTGCCGATCTTGCCTTAGGTAACGGTGGTTTAGGCCGTTTAGCGGCGTGTTTTCTCGACTCTTTAGCGACCCTTGACTATGCCGCAATTGGCTATGGCATTCACTATCAGCACGGTTTATTTAAACAACGTTTTCATCATGGTCGTCAAACCGAGTCACCTGACGTCTGGCGCGAATTTGGTAATCCTTGGGAAGTCTGTCGCCCTGAGTCAACTCAATATATTCCATTATATGGCTATGTTGAAAACCAAGTGCAAGCAAACGGCTCATGTAAAAAAATATGGCACTGTGAACAAAAACTTAAAGGCGTACCTTGGGATGTGCCTATTGTGGGTTATCAGTCTGATACGGTAAATGTTTTACGTTTATGGGAAAGTCGTGCTGATGAACTTTTTGATTGGGATCATTTCAACCAAGGCAACTACCTCGATGCTCATCGACATCAAATTTCAGCGGAAACCGTTTCAAAAGTACTTTATCCCAACGACGATACCGCTGCAGGTAAAGAGCTTAGATTTATACAACAATATTTTTTTTGTGCCTGTTCAATCAAAGACATCATAAATCGTTATCAAAAACATCATGGTACTGATTGGAGCCAATTTATTGCTCAGGTGGCTATCCAACTCAACGACACGCACCCAACCATTGCTATTTTAGAATTAATGCGCACACTTAAAGATGATCATCATCTGCCTTGGCATGATGCATGGCAGATCTGTCGTGGTGTTTTTTCCTACACAAACCATACATTGCTACCTGAAGCGCTAGAAAAATGGTCTATTAATTTATTTGAAAAAGTATTGCCAAGACATTTAGATCTTTTGTATCAAATTAACGAACAATTTTTAAATAACGAAGTTCATACACTTTGGCCAAATAATAATGCGATGCGGGCTAAATTGTCATTAATTGAAGAAGATGGCGAACGCATGGTGCGCATGGCACATTTATGTGTGGTTACCGC
>CAZVPC010000022.1:6465-16099 GCA_964629005.1 uncultured Pseudoalteromonadaceae bacterium
TCAGCACTCGCCGATAACACCAGTTTCCAAAAGAAATTTATGTTGATCAAGCATAAAAATAAACTTGCCTTAGCCGAAGAAATAAAAAGTTTAACCGGAGTTACCGTTAACCCTGAGGCCATTTTTGACGTACAAATTAAACGTTTGCACGAATATAAACGCCAGCATTTAAATTTATTACATATTTTAGCGTTATATCGTCGTTTATTGGCAAATCCTGAGCTTGAAATGCACCCGCAAGTCTTTATTTTTGGAGCCAAAGCCGCACCAGGTTATTACTTAGCCAAAGAAATAATTTACGCACTCAATAAAATGAGCGAAAAAATCAACCAAGACAGTCGCATAAATGACAAACTTAAAGTGGTGTTTTTGCCTAATTATCGCGTCAGTTTAGCTGAAAAAATCATTCCTGCTGCTGATGTTTCCGAGCAAATATCTACCGCAGGTAAAGAAGCATCGGGTACAGGAAATATGAAACTAGCGCTTAATGGTGCGGTAACTATCGGCACACTTGATGGTGCCAATATAGAAATTGCCGAAGAAGTAGGCGACAGCAACATCTTTATTTTTGGTAATACTGTTGAGCAAATTAAAACATTAGATCAACAAGGCTATAACCCGCGTATTTACTACAACGAAGATAACGAAAACAATGCCGAAATTAAAGCCTGCTTAGATTGGCTTGATAGTGATTATTTTACACCGGGCAAACCCGGAGAATTATCAGCGATAAAACGAAGTTTGCTTGAAGGAGGCGATCCTTACAAAGTTTTAGCCGATTTTGCCAGTTATTCACAAGCACAACAAGACTTGAATAAGGCCTATCAACATAAAAAACGTTGGGCGCACATGGCCATAATGAATACCGCAATGATGGGTAAATTCAATTCAGATCGCGCTATTGAAGATTATGTTAAACACATTTGGCATTTATCCCCTTATCACCAGACTCCACGTAAAAATGCGCTCAGCAAATAGTAAAACGAAGGAATAATGTTAAATGACTAAACATCTTGAGATCAAGGCCTTATTAGCCACAGAGCATCAACACGCCTTTAATTTTTTAGGTTTGCAACGTGATGACAACTCTGAATTTTTAGTCATTAATACTTTTCAACCCCATGCTGATCGGGTTGAGTTACTGGTACAAGATCGCAACCAACAAACAAAAGTTTTAACGAAACTAACGCAAGTTGATCAACATGGTTTTTTCAGCAAAAAACTTCGTCGTAAAAAATATTTTGATTATCAATTCAAGGTAACTCATGGTGAGCATAGCCAAATTATCGACGATGCTTTTGCTTTCACGCCAACCATCAATGATTTTGATTTACATTTATTATCCAACGGCAATCATCAAAAACCTTATCAAATATTAGGAGCCCATACTTGCCAGCAAAATTTAGCCATGCGAAATGTTACCGGCATTACTTTTTCTGTTTGGGCGCCAAATGCCAGTCGTGTTGCTGTTATTGGCGATTTTAATCATTGGGACGGTCGCCGCCATCCTATGTTAAACATTAATAGCAGTGGTTATTGGGCGATATTCATTCCTAATATTAAGGTTGGTAGCTTATATAAATTTGAGATCAAGGATAACTCAGGACAAGTATTACCTTTAAAAGCAGATCCTTACGCCATTCAAGCGCAATATCGACCGGATACCGCTTCTGTTGTTAGTGAACAAAAACGCTATCCTTGGCAAGATAAAAACTGGTTAGAACAACGCCAATTACGCAATCGTCGTGACGCACCTATGTCTATTTATGAGGTGCATTTAGGTTCTTGGCGACGAGATCAAAACAATAACTTTTTAAATTATCGCGACATTGCCGATCAACTCATTCCCTACACACTTAACATGGGATTTACCCATATACAATTAATGCCAGTCAGTGAATACCCGTTTGACGGTTCATGGGGGTATCAACCCGTTGGGTTATTTGCACCAACTGCAAGGTTTGGCACGGCGGAAGATTTTCAATATTTTGTCGACCAATGCCATCAGGCCAATTTAGGGTTACTCATTGATTGGGTACCGGGACATTTCCCCAACGATGTTCATGGTTTAGCACAATTTGACGGCAGCCATTTATATGAACATGCCGATCCTCGTCAAGGTTTTCATCCAGATTGGAATACTCTGATCTACAATTATGGTCGTACCGAAGTCGCAAATTTTCTCCGTGCCAGCGCCCTACATTGGTTAGATACCTACCATGTTGATGGTATTCGTGTTGATGCGGTCGCTTCGATGTTATATCTAGATTACAGTCGCAAAGCTAATGAATGGGTTCCTAATAAACATGGTGGTCGTGAAAATCTTGAAGCCGTCGCTTTTTTAAAACGCTTCAACGAAGAATTATATAGCCAATACCCCGGTACATTTTCTGTAGCGGAAGAATCAACGTCTTGGCCCGGTGTATCTAAACCTACCGATATGGGTGGTTTAGGTTTTGGCTACAAATGGAACATGGGCTGGATGAACGATACCTTAAGTTATATGCAACGCGATCCTATACACCGCCAACATCATCATAACGAGCTAACCTTTGGTTTAGTGTATGCTTTTAACGAAAACTTTATTTTGCCGATCAGCCACGACGAAGTCGTGCACGGTAAAGGTTCAATGATCGAAAAAATGCCCGGTGATGCGTGGCAGCAATTCGCCAATTTACGCGCTTACTATGGTTTTATGTGGGCGCACCCCGGTAAAAAGTTATTATTTATGGGCTGTGAATTTGCACAAGGAAAAGAATGGCATCACGATCAACAGCTCGACTGGCAACAATTAGATGTGCATTGGCATGCGGGTGTACAACGCTTAATTAAAGACTTAAATACAGTTTATAAAAATACCCCTGCGCTTTACCAACAAGATTGCGAACAAACTGGTTTTCAATGGTTAGATTATCAAAATGATCAGCAGTCTATTCTTAGTTTTATTCGCTATGGAAAAAGTGAACAAAATACTAACCGTCAAGCGGTTGTGGTGATCTGTAATTTCACGCCTAGCGCACACCATACTTTTAAAGTAGGTGTACCTGTCGCTGGATTTTATCAAGAATTGATTAATTCAGATCTGAAAATTTATGGCGGTAGTGAGCAAGGAAATAAAGGTGGCATTCACAGTCAAGCAGAGCCATGGCAAGAGCAAGAACATAGCATTTCAATAACCGTACCACCACTTAGTACCTTAATTTTAGCGATAAAGGACTAATGCTTATGGCAATACAAAAATCAATCAATAAAGCAAAACCACAAAAACCTAGACAAGATTTTCAAACAAGCTCGGGACGGTCTTATCCATTGGGTGCTACCGTTGATGGTAAAGGCACTAACTTTGCGTTATTTTCGGCAAATGCCACAAAAGTTGAATTGTGTTTATTTGATGCCAGCGGTCAAAATGAAATTCAACGTATCACCCTACCAGAATTTACTGATGAAGTGTGGCATGTTTATGTACAAGGTTTACCCGAAGGCAGTTTGTATGGTTATAGAGTGCATGGTGCTTTTGACCCCCATCAAGGCCATCGCTTCAATGCTAACAAATTGCTAATCGATCCGTATGCAAAAAAGTTATTTGGCAAATTTATATACAGCGATACGCACTATGGTTACGATCAGTACCATGAGCAGCATGATTTAACCATAGACACTCGCGATAACAGTGCTTATTTACCTAAATGTGTGGTAATTGCAACTGCTGATAATTGCAACACTCATCCCCAAGTTCGCCGCCGTGACACACTAATTTACGAACTACATGTTAAAGGTTTTACCCAAGCTAATCCTAACGTTCCTGTTGAACTACAAGGAACATTTGCGGGGTTAGCCGAAGACAATGTTTGTCAATATATTAAAGATCTTGGTATTACCAGTATCGAATTATTGCCCATTCACACCTTTTTAGATGAACCCTTTTTACAAGAGCAAGGTTTAAGCAATTATTGGGGATACAACAGTTTAGCATTTTTTATTCCCGAGCCTAAATATAGCCATCACAATAACATCAATGAGTTTAGAGAACTGGTGGAAAAATACCATACCTATGGCATCGAAGTTATTCTCGATGTGGTATACAACCATACCGCAGAAGGGGATCACTTAGGCCCTATGCTTAGTTTCAAAGGTATTGATAATGCGAGCTACTATCGATTAAACCCAAGCGACAAGCGCTTTTACATTAATCACTCGGGTTGTGGTAATAGCCTAAATATTCAACACCCACGGGTATTACAACTAGTGACTGATAGTTTAAGATATTGGGTTGAAAAAATGGGGGTTGACGGTTTCCGTTTTGATCTCGCACCTGTGCTAGGTAGAACCGAATATGGCTTTAACGCTAACAGTCATTTTTTTTCCACCTTACGTCAAGATCCGGTGTTATCAAGGGTAAAACTGATCGCAGAACCTTGGGATATTGGCGAGAATGGTTATCAACTAGGTCGTTTTCCTAATAGCTGGCTAGAATGGAATGATAAATTTCGTGATACCTGTCGCCGCTTTTGGCGAGGGGATCAAGGCATGGTGCCAGAATTCGCCCAACGTTTACACGGTTCAAGTGACTTATTTGAAAATCCTAGTCGTCGTCCCAGTGCCAGTGTCAATTTTATTTCTTCACATGACGGCTTTACTTTACACGATTTAGTGACTTATCAGTACAAACACAATCACGCCAATGGTGAACAAAATCAAGATGGTCACGATAGTAATTTCAGTTACAATTTTGGTGTTGAAGGGGAAACGCCAAATTCGACCATTAACCAACTAAGATCAAGACAAAAACGCAATTTATTAACCAGTTTATTTATTGCCCAAGGCACCCCAATGTTACTTGCTGGTGACGAAATAAATAATAGTCAGCAAGGTAACAATAATGCTTATTGCCAAGACAACATCATTTCGTGGCTTAACTGGACGCAAGAAAACGAAAACACCAGCAACAGTCAAATTCAACAGCAAACTAACCAACAACTTGAGTTTGTTAAACAACTGATCGCATTACGTAAAGAACATCCGTTATTAAATCGTACCCATTATCATCATGGCAAAGAGCATTCTGAAAAAACAGGTTTAGCCGATATCAACTGGCTAAACTGTCATGGTGAGCGCATGCAACAAAGCGATTGGCACGACAGTGCCATAAAATGTTTTGCTATGCTGTTAGGTGAAACTAAAACGATGACAACAACGAGTGTAACCGTGCAAAACGATGATGCTTTGTTGATCATCTTCAATGCTCACCCATGCGAAATTAATTACCATTTACCACAGCAACTTTGTCAAAAATTAAGCGGATACTGGCAAATTTTAATTAACACTGCTGCCAATGAAGCTGCCGAACCTAAACATAATGATCAGCACAATTCCAAAAACATTACTCATTCAACACTGTGTATTGCGGCACATAGCTGTGTGGTTTTGACTTATAACCAGCCACAAGCAATTCAATCTAAAGAGACTAATAATGATAAAAACAACAATGAACCTAGTTGAACAACTGGCAAAATTAGTAGGATTTCATACTGATTATATTAATAGCTTTGGTGAACATGTGTTTGCAAATGATGAGGCGCGGCGCTCATTACTTAAAGCGATGGGTTACAATATAGAAGATCAAAGTGCGCTACAGCTCAGTATTAATGAGCTAGAACAAAAATCATGGCGTAATATGTTACCCGCAACCCATATTGCAAAACTGGAACAAACCCAACATTTTATTGAAATTAGTTTACCGAAAGCCGATTTGCCGCAACTTAGTTGGGAAATTACCACGGAACACGGTCGGCAGCTTACAAAAACCATCACTATTGCTGAATTAAATGAAATAGCGCGCACAAATTTTTCTGACCATACTTGCTTTGTCAAATATCAACTACCTTTACCTGCGCTAGAGCAAGGTTATCATCAACTCAGTTTAAGTTATGGTGAACAAACGCAAAGTTGTCATTTGATTTTTGCACCAAAAACCAGCTACAGCCCACAAGAAGCGTGTGCTGAAAAAATGTGGGGATTAGCCGCACAACTTTATTCGATACATAGCAAAAGTAGCTGGGGAATTGGAGACTTTAGTGATTTAAATCAATTCGTTGAAAAGGCAGCACAACATGGTGCCGCTGTCATTGGCTTAAATCCGCTACATCCGCTTTATCAAAACAATCCGGCACATCGTAGCCCATACTCCCCCACCAGTCGTTGCTTTTTAAACACGCTTTACATTGATGTAACTAAAGTATTTAATTTTAAACAATGTGCTAGTGCCCAACAAAAATTCAAAAGTGATGATTTTCAGCAACGACTTGCCTTTGCCCAACACACAAAGTTAATTGACTACCCTGCGGTTGCCTCAATAAAATTTGAAATACTAGAACTACTTTATCAAGACTTTATAGATAACGAATTAAAACGTTCAAAAAATAAGATGGCGGTAGAATTTAAAAAATTTAAACAGAGTCACGGTGATGACCTATATCGACTAGCCACTTTCGATGCCTTGTATGAACACTTTCGCCAACAAGACGTTAATTGTTACGGTTGGACTAATTGGCCAAGCGATTTTCAAGATCCAAACAGCATTGCCGTACAGAATTTTATTAAACAACACCGCACTCGTATTGATTACTTTATTTTTCTACAATGGTTGGCGCATCAGCAACTCAGCAAAGCCGCTAGCACAGCAAAACACCAAGGCATGCCAATTGGTTTATATCTTGATCTAGCCGTAGGTTGTGATGGTGCCGGCGTCGACGTTTGGTCTGAACCCGACATTTATGTCTCTGGGGCTGCGGTTGGCGCACCACCTGATGCCACTAATGCGTTAGGACAAGATTGGGGGCTAACCCCAATTAACCCTGTGGCCTTGCAAAATAAAGGCTATCAACCGCTAGTAAAAGCATTACGCAGTAACATGCAATATGCGGGTGCACTGCGTATAGATCATATTTTGGGCCTAATGCGGCAATACTGGGTAGCTCCAGGAATGAAAGCCGATCAAGGAATTTATATCACCTTTCCATTAGCTGATATTTTACGCATTATCGCACTAGAATCACGCCGCAGCCAATGTGTGGTTATCGGCGAAGATCTAGGTACAGTGCCTGATGGTTTTGGCGAAATCATGGCTGAGGCAGGACTGTTGTCTTATAAGGTGTTATTTTTTGAACGTTGGGAGTCAGGTTTATTTATGCGGCCAGAAACCTATTCAGCACAATCAATGGTAACCGTATCAACCCATGATTTACCCACATTAGCTGGTTGGTGGACTGGCAGAGATTTAGAATGGCGTCAACAACTTGATCTTTACCCTAATGAAGCTATGGGGAATGCCGATCGTCAAGGACGAGTGGTAGACCGAGAGCACTTGTTATCAGCCCTCGATGATATGAACACCATCAATAAAAATAATGCCCCCGAAAAAGTACCAGCTAAAATGAATCGAGAATTAAGTTTGTCGGTACAAAAATTTCTGGCACTGGCGCCAAGCCATATTCAGTTGATCCCACTTGAAGATAGCCTAGAGCTTGTTGAACAAGTGAATATTCCCGGCACTATTGACGAACACCCAAACTGGTTGCAAAAACTCCCCGTATCACTTGAACAACTGTGGCAAACCGATTCAGTAACTGAGCTTACCGACACCATGAATTTAGCCAGACCACAGCAGGAAAAACTGTTAGTAAGGAAATATTCATGAGCATAAATGTTAAGGCAACCATACTAGCAACGGCAGTTAGTTGTGCTGTTTTGCTGCTAAATGGTTGCGACAAGCAATCAAAAAATAGCACGACTACGCCTCAAAAGAGTAACGTTCAACTCACTAATAGCTCAACAGCCGGCAAAGCGGTTCAACTAGCGCCTTATTCGCAACGCGATATTCAAGATGAAGTTTTTTATTTTGTCTTACCAGATCGTTTTTACAATGGCGACAAAAGTAATGATTTAGGTGCCCCTGCTGATGATAAAAAACGTGCTATTTCACGCGGTGGTTTTGATAGAACGAATAAAGGTATGTACCACGGCGGTGATTTAAAAGGCTTAACAGAAAAACTAGCTTATCTTGATAACATGGGCATAACTGCCATTTGGTTAACGCCTATTTTACGCAATCAAGCGGTACAATCAGGATCAGCGGGTTACCATGGATATTGGGTGTTAGACTTTACTGAAATTGATCCTCATTTTGGCACAAACGCAGAATTAAAAAATTTTATCGCACAAGCCCATCAACGTAATATCAAAGTTTTTTTCGATATTATTACTAACCACACCGCTGATGTGATCAAATACCAAGAATGCCATGGCGAAGATGGTTTAGGTTGGATAGTAAAAAAACCCAACAGTGGTTGCCCGTATAAATCATTGGCACAACTTGCCAAGGGTGATCATTACAATACCATTATTCCACTCGGCAATGAAAAGCTAAAATCACCCGCTTGGTTAAATAAAGCTAAATATTATCACAATCAAGGTGATTCAACGTGGGCAGGTGAGAGTGCACAAAATGGTGACTTTTCTGGATTAGATGACATCAAAACTGAAGACCCAAAAGTTGTCTCAGGGATGATTGAAATTTATCAAAATCTAATTGACCAATTCAAACCCGATGGTTTTCGTATTGATACCGTAAAACACGTAAACATTGAATTTTGGCAACAATTTGCTCCCGCCTTAGTTACCCATGCAAAAACACAAGGCATTAATAATTTTTTCATGTTTGGTGAAGTCTATAGTGCCGATCCAAAATATTTAAGTCAATTTACTACCACCGGAAAAATGCAATCAGTACTTGATTTTGGCTTTCAACAAACGATGGTTGATACACTTGTTGATCAACAAGGTACCGATAAACTCGCGCAATTATTTGCCCAAGACCATTTTTATCAAGATCAAGACAGTAATGCCAATTCTTTGGTTAATTTTATTAGCAATCACGATATGGGACGCTTTGCCTATCAGCTTGCTAAAAGCAAATTTCAGTATACTGAACAACAACGTATCGACAGAATGAAACTTGCTTCAGCAATGATGTTTTTTAGCCGTGGTGTGCCGGTTATTTATTATGGTGACGAACAAGGATTTGTCGGTGATGGTGGCGATCAAGATGCCCGTCAAGACATGATGCCCTCGTTAGTGAAAAGTTATAACGATGATGACTTATTAGCTACAACAAAAACCACCGCTGATGATAATTTTAATGAACAACATCCGCTTTATCAAAGCTTTGCTCGCTATGCCGCACTTTATCAACAATATCCGTCATTACGCCACGGCATACAAGTTGTTCGCTATGCACAAAATAAACCGGGGATTTTTGCCTTTACTCGGCACATAAAAAATAGTGAACACGCTGAAATATTAGTTGTTTTTAATACCGCAGCTAGTGAACAAAATGTATCGTTTGATATAACAAGCACCAAGCATTACCAAACAATTTATGGTGAAAAAAACTCACTATTTAGTACCAACGATAAAGTAACAATAACTATACCGGCATTAAGTTTTGCTATTTATCAGCAAAAGTAGAATAGAGAATAGAGAATAGAGAATAGAGAATAGAGAATAGAGAATAGGTGACAGACAAAGTTTAGCGTAAAACGACAAATATTCTACTGCGGTTCTTTTAAACGTGGTC
>CAZVPC010000022.1:16199-18127 GCA_964629005.1 uncultured Pseudoalteromonadaceae bacterium
ACAAAGTTTAGCGTAAAACGACAAATATTCTACTGCGGTTCTTTTAAACGTGGTCTGTCCCCTACCATAGTCCAAGCAATAGCTGAAATAGCCAATGAAATGGCGCTTACTTGAAACACAAAACCTTTATCAGCAATACGATTAATAAATAAACCAACACCCATACTTACCAATAACTGCGGTAACACCACGGATAAATTGAACAAGCCCATATAAAGCCCCATCCGTGTTTGCTCAACTTTTTCTGACATAATGGCAAACGGTAAGCTAATAATGGCTGACCAGCCAATACCCAGCAAAGCCATGATCAAATAAAGCATTGACGTATCGTCACCAAACACAACCACTAAACCATAACCAATAGTCATAGTAACAAGGCAGTAAGTGTGAGTTTTTACGCGGCCAATACGTTTTGCTAACGGCTCTAATACCAATGCAGGTAATATTGCTGACACCGCACTTAAGATCAAAAAACTGGTGGCGATAATTTTACCTAAGTCTTCATTGCTGATGTTAGGCAGTTTGTCTTGTAAAAACGCAAAGATGAATACAAACATAGTTTGCACGCCGATCCAACTAAACGAGTGTGCCGCCAGTACTTTTCTAAAACCGACTAAACCTACCTGTTCTGCTGTGCCCTTTTCTTGTGCTAATAAGGTTTGTAAAACAAAAAACAAGGTAATAATAGCGGCAATGAACTCTGCCCAGTAATGCTCTGTTTTAATACCTGATAACTGTAAAGCCATAGCATAAAGATCATATCCAATAAATCCCCAAAGCGGTTTTATATTAAATATAATCTCGGCAAAAGAAGTGCTTTGTTTTTCAATTTCAGGTGCAGTTAGTGCATCAATATTCGTTAAAAAACGTGGTTCAGTTATAAAAAAAGGGGGTAGGATCGACAGCACAAACACCAAAAACACGCCAAAATATATCAGCACATAGTTGCCCCAATAAGCACCAATAGCATAAGCTAAAACACCAAATGAACCTGAAACAGTTTGCATCCATGTATAACCTTTAGTGCGTTCTTCCCCTGCTGGTGTTACATCGGCAATAATTGACCTTGTTGGGTTAAAACCAACATTTATCGATAAATCTAACGTTAAGGCAACCGTAATTGCCACCCCAAGTAACCCTGACATACCAAGGGTTGTAGAAACTATATCAATATTGGGTAACGCTAATAACATCAATCCGGCAAGTGTGCCGCCAACCAAAATAAACGGCCGACGTCGTCCATTCCATAACCAAACATTATCGCTAACAATACCAACAACAACTTGCCCTAATATTCCCGCCAAAGGCCCTGCTGCCCACACCAACCCGACTTCATGAATATCAAGACCATATTGTGTGGTTAATATCCAGCTCAGCGCTGATATTTGTACCGAAAGAGCAAATCCCATGGCGGTAGCGGGTAAACTCAATAACATAAAGAAAGTTTTAGACAAGTTTTTTTGCATTGGTAACATTAAACAGCTCGCTATCAGTGTCATTTGATCAAATTTTTATTATTTATAAACACTACCCTTATCAACTAGGCGCAACAATCATCTGCATACGTATTCAATCAGCGAAAAGCTAGGAACAGCAATCGACTCACAGGCATATTTCGCGTCCAATGACTGGATCTAGATAAAATAGTTGAAAGAAATTTGGATCACACGAGGTCTTTACCAAATAAGAAGTCCTATTTGGAAATCATTATGAGCAAGCCTGAATTTAAACTACTCCCATGCGTATTTTGCACCATTGGCTACAACGGTTATGTTGCGGGTCATAAACTAGTCAGTAAAACCTATCAATTAATTGCCAATGAAACCGTTAATAAAGACAACTTGGCTGTAACCGAAAGTACTGTTACAGCACCAGAAGATGTTAAAGGTTGGCAACAATGTACTGGCAAGCTTAAAAATTAAATAAAG
>CAZVPC010000022.1:18227-21756 GCA_964629005.1 uncultured Pseudoalteromonadaceae bacterium
TTGATTTTAAGGCTTGATTTTATTATCTAAGATCAATTGCAATAAAGCCGTGCCATTGGCCGTGATGAACAGATCAGAATTATTTTTACCAATAGTTTGTTCAGTTGGCCAATATAAAAATCCGGTGAATAATGCCGCTTGTGACAAATATTGAAAATCATTACTTTCAGTTCCCGCAGCCCCTGTTGTTGCCACCAAAGTGCTGTCAAGCAGCAATGACAGGTTATCATGAGGAAAGTTAAATTCTTCATTATTAAGTACCGTTTCATCCATCGACATAAAAGCATAGGTTTGGGTAAAACTGGTATTAAAAATTAAACCTGAAATAACTTTAGGGCGATTAGCACCGATATTCTTCCATGTTAATCTCAGTGGATTTAACGATAAGTTATCCAATTTAATGTTATTGATGACAAAATTTGCTGACTGTAGCTCTGAGGTGAATTCACGAGTGTTTATATCAACGCCACTTGTTAAGTCAGTGGTATCGCTACTAAATTGATATGACGATAACCCTAAAGCAGGAAATTTAGGGAATGTTCCTGAAAAATTATCACGTTCAGGACTAGAATATAGATGTTGAAATATTTGCCACCCATATTGAATTCCATATAAGTCAAACTCATTACCAATTTCATGATCAGCTGTCCAAGGTACAATTTCAGCTTGCTGATCAAGATCAACTTCTAAAAAATCATTTTCGGCTAAATCTTGATAAAAATTAAAACCATAACGAATATCCGTTTCTGAATTTTCGATCACTACCATTACTAGGTAATTTTTTGCCAAGTTAATAGGGCATAAATTAATCTGTTGAAGATAAGCCTTGTTTTGCTCAATAACGGCATCAGTGATCAAACGCCCATTAATTAATAATCGACTTGATGGCGACATTGTCGGCAAACCAACCAGTCTTAGAGCAACTTTTTTACATGCACTTAATGGGTTTTCAGGTCGTTGAAAGTCGACATCTGTGGTATCAAAGGTCATATAGTAACCGGGAACCACACCATAAAAATTATGAACTCGCACCGAACCATTAGGTTTTGTGTTGGTTACTCTAAAGTATGCCAAACCATTATCTTCAGGATCGATAACGTAACGATTGTCCACTTGGCGTTCAACATCGAAGTACACACCTAAGATCCCACGTTTTTCCACCTTAGCATTATCACTATCAACATAATCACCCTTAGGCGATAACACCCCCGAAACGCTATTTCGATGCACATGCCGTAAAATAGCCTGTGTTGGCCCTGCAATTGCCGGCAATGGAGGTTTTCCGACTAAAGGAGCCAGCGGTGAAATAGCTGGAGTATCAGGAATAAGTGACGCTTGCGGTGGCTCTACCGGTGCCGTAGGTGTTGGAACATTACTGCCACCACTACAACCACTAATAAAAAAAGTAATAGAGAAAAAAACTAATAATAAAAAATGTTTTGCTAACGGCATGAAAATATCCTTATTGATTGACACTAGCAATTTTAACTTCTTATTAACACAAGCTCAATATAAATATCAGGGTAGTGCTTGCCCATTTCTTGCTTCTAACAAGCGATACCAATCTTCTCTGGTATAATCAATAGATAATGCTTGTTTTGCTGCAATAATACGCGCTGGTGTGGTTGAACCAATGATAGGACAGATATTAGCGGGGTATTTTAGTAACCAAGCAAGTATTACTACCCAAGGTTCAACAATGTACTTTTGCGCTTGCTGTTGTAATTCTACGCGAATACGTTGCTCATCTGCACGGGTAAAAGAGTTTCCCCATGCAGGATAAACCACACCACCTAGCGGACACCAAGCAATAGGTGTTAGATCTAATTGCTGACATTGAGCGAGCGTGCCATTTTCAAGCGCGTTAATATTGTGGATATTAATCTCTATTTGATTAACCACTAACGACACGGGTAAAGCTGATTGTAATAAATCAACTTGCGCGGGAGTAAAGTTGCTAACGCCGAAATAGTTAACTTTACCAGCCGCTTTTAACTCAGCAAAAGTTTGAGCAACTTCTTCAACATTCATTAAATAATCAGGGCGATGTAATAAAAACAGATCTAAATAATCAGTACTTAACCGTTTTAATGACGCTTCAACGCTTGAAATTAAATATTGCTTTGAAAAGTCATAGCGCTGCACATCAGTGTTATTGGGCGAACCCGCAGCGCGAATGCCTGCTTTCGAGGTAATGATCAACTCATCGCGTAGCGCTGGAGTTTCCGCTAATAATTCACCAAACCATTCGCCAAACAAGCTTTCGCACTCACCATTACCATAAATGTCGGCATGATCAAAGTGATTGTAGCCAGCCTTTAACGCTGTACTCAGTGCTAACTTACCCTTAACACGATCTGCGGCAGAATTATCGCCCGCTATGCGCATACAACCATAAATTAAGCGTGAGCTATTCAATGTTGTATTAGCTAAATTAATTGTTTTCATTCGTTTATTTCAAACCTGCAATGTTTTGTTGATATTTAACAGCGATTTCTTTTATTTGACAAATATTATTTAACCCATCAATTAGGTTAAAAATTTGTTATTCTATAACCATAATAAATTATTATTGCCTTGTATGTTTTATATTTTCCGTCAAATTATTTTCTCTTTTTTAATTTTTTCCTCTGTTGCCTCTGCTGAAAATACCATCCTTATTGTTGCAGAAGAATTCCCTCGAGCAACCAATACTGACGGTACTGGTGCCCAATTTGAGATCATAAAAGCGATATTAGAACCATACGGTTATAATTTAAAATTTAGAGTATTTCCTTACAAAAGAGCCATTTATTTAACTGAACATAATAAAGCCGACATAATTATTGGTATTTACCAGTTTCCAACAAAACAATTAAGATTTGCGAAATACCCACAAGATGTTGACAAAATGGTTGCTATTTACCCCAAGTCTTCACATGTTAATTGGCAAGGCATAAGCTCTTTAGAAAATAAAAGAATATCGGCAACGCCAGGATTTGAAGCATCGATTAACCATGCATTAAAAAATATTTCCTTTCACTTTAATGAGGTCAGCACGCGGGCACAAACCTTAAAAAAACTTATTCATCATCGCACCGACTTTATGATAGATACAGAAGCGGTTTATTCTATGGAAGAAATAAACATATATAAATCCATGTTAGATAAGAAAAACATTGGCTTTTTTGAAATTTTCACTGCCTTTGCTAATAATGAGAAAACTAAGGTTTATCAAACCATATGGGAACGTGAATTTCCTAAATTCATTCAAACCAAGCAGGCAAAATCGATATACAGCAAATGGAATTTCAACAGAGAATACCAAATTATTCGAGAATATACGGCTCAACGTAAAAGTGGGAACCAGTAACCCCTTAAATTATTATGATGAGCCCTAAGCAAGATAGGTTGTCGTCGTGGTATTTTCATTCTTCGATGAAAATCATGTAGGCACGGCGAAGTAAGTCACAATATTCTTTTTTCACTTCAACCTAAGAAAACCGTGGTACGTCCCCTATTTAAGGTAAGGAAAAGTTTAACGCACAAC
>CAZVPC010000023.1:0-21524 GCA_964629005.1 uncultured Pseudoalteromonadaceae bacterium
GTTTTATCTACAAACCAAAGTCAAAGCTTTAAGGTTGGACACAAACTCTCTTAGTCCTTATGGTAAAATAATAGCTTATTACTCTACCTAGAGAGATACAAGGTCGCCGCCTGCCGCGACAATCACAGAGATAACTTTTCTAATGCTTTGTTGTGCCTCGTTTCACTCGTGACAACCTACAATTAATTTTATTTGCCAACAGTTAAATACAACTGAGCGTTTTTTTACATTTTATATTTAGCGACTATTTGTTATTTTAGTCAGACTCCTTTAAAATTCAGATCTTCTTTAACTACTCTTCTGACAATATGAAAAATACTTCAAGCAATTATTCTACTAACACAAAGTCAACAGCAACTAATTATGTTGATTGTGAAAATTGTGCGATGAACCCAGTTTGTCAGCCTATTGAAGCAGAAAAACGCTCTTTATCACTCGCAGAAAGCTATTTAAATAAGCGTATATCAATAAAGTCAGGTGAAGTTCTCTTCAATAAAGATAATCCATTATCGGCTATTTATGCTGTTTGCTCGGGTACATTTAAGCTCTGTGATAGTTCATCTAAATCAAAAGAGAAAATTTTAGGTTTTCGTTTTCCTGGCGAACTGTTAGGTGAAGACGCGTTGTTTCCTGAAAAATATGGTTATAGCGCTATCGCAATAGGTGATAGTTCTGTTTGTCAGGTTGCTGTTGATGAATTAATGTCATGCAGTAATTTAGTACCTGACTTACAAAGTAATTTACTCGTTTTATTGATCAAACAAAGTTATGTTAACCAAAGAGAATTTCAAAGTTTAGTGGCGAAAAAAACAGCTGAAAGTTTGCTCTCGTCTTTTTTACTCAATATAATTGATCGTTGTAGCGCCCATTATGGCTCAACCACTACTATTCATTTGTCAATTAGTCGAGATAATATTGCTAATTTCTTAGGTTTAAGGCGCGAGACTTTAAGCCGAATTTTTTCCAAATTACAAAAAGAAGGTTTGATCCAAATTAGTGGTAAAAAAATTCATTTACTCGAACTCAACAAGCTAGCTGACTTAGCTGAAGTATAAAATAACAGCAACTTGCTCTAGCTTAATCATTTTAAATTCCAACCAAAATCTGCATCCGATGGTAACATTGGCATCAACTCAAATTTTCAGATATATAACTAGCTGATATATAAAAAATAGTCTATATTTTTTATAGGCGAATTTTTTTTATAAATATAAACTTTTTATAAAAACAATATTTTATATAAATATTAAAAAAATAGCTTTTTATTGTTCTACATCAAAGAAAAAGAATTTTTATTGCTTTACGACATAGTAAAAGTGTCGTACTAGTTGATTTATGACACGCGCAAGGGGTAAAATCCGCATTGCGCAACCTAATAAACGTGCGCGCACGTGATATATATCACCATCGGTACTCTAATAATAAATATTGCTACTGGTGGACTTGAGCAATAATAAAAAAATTCTCGTTAATAATTATAACTTGCGGAAACCATAACATGAGTCAAACTAATATGTCGGCAGTTGACTACAACTTTGATGTTGTACGTCAGTTTACTGTGATGACAGTAATTTGGGGCTTAGTTGGTACACTAGTGGGGGTTCTTATTGCTGCGCAATTAATTTGGCCAGCCCTAAACTTTGACACCCCATGGTTAACCTACTCTCGTCTTCGTCCATTGCATACTAATGCTGTAATTTTCGCCTTTGGTACTAGTGCCTTGTTTGCAACCTCTTACTACGTTGTTCAACGAACTTGCCGAGCAACCTTGTTTGGTGGGAAATTAGCTGCGTTTACCTTTTGGGGTTGGCAAGCCATTATAGTGGCTGCCGTAATTTCATTGCCTCTAGGTTATACGACTAGTAAAGAATACGCGGAACTAGAATGGCCCATTGATATTGCGATCGCGATTGTTTGGATTAGTTATGCCATTGTTTTTTTTGGTACTTTGGTAAAAAGAAAAACGTCACATATATATGTTGCCAATTGGTTTTATGGCGCATTTATCATTACTATTGCCGTATTACATATTGGTAATAGTTTAGCCATTCCCGTTTCTATGATGAAGTCATACTCTATTTATGCGGGCGCAATTGATGCCATGATGCAGTGGTGGTATGGGCATAATGCGGTAGGTTTCTTATTAACCGCTGGTTTTTTAGGAATGATGTATTATTTTGTCCCCAAACAAGCTGGACGCCCTGTTTATTCTTATCGTTTATCTATTGTTCACTTTTGGGCGTTGATCTCTTTGTATATTTGGGCTGGCCCTCATCATCTTCATTACACCGCATTGCCTGATTGGACACAATCAGTTGGAATGGTTATGTCTGTGGTCTTGTTTTTACCCTCTTGGGGCGGCATGATTAATGGCATTATGACCCTTTCAGGTGCTTGGCATAAATTGCGTAATGATCCTATTTTACGCTTCTTAATTGTTTCATTATCTTTTTATGGTATGTCTACTTTTGAAGGGCCAATGATGGCAATAAAATCGGTTAATGCTTTATCTCATTATACCGATTGGACTATTGGACACGTGCACTCAGGAGCTTTAGGTTGGGTAGCTATGGTTTCTATTGGTGCTATATATCATTTGATCCCCGTATTATTTAATCAAGGACGGATGTATAGTGTTCGTTTAATTAATACCCATTTTTGGATCCACACTGCGGGTATTATTTTATATATTGTCGCTATGTGGATTTCAGGCGTAATGCAAGGATTAATGTGGCGTGCGGTAAATTCAGATGGCACGTTAACGTACAGCTTTGTTGAAAGTTTAACAGCGTCTTATCCCTTTTATTTTATGCGCTTTTTAGGCGGCGTTTTAGTCGTCTCTGGTTTTGTTATTATGCTTTATAACATGATTAAAACAATCAATGCTAAAGACGGAAGTCTTCAGCCTATTGAAGCAGTTTAAGGAGCGTTAAGATGACTAATAAATCTGTAAACAAACATGAAAATAAGCATGAAAATAAGCATGAAAAAGTAGAAACTAATGTTGGTTTGTTTTTTTTCTTTGCCCTTTTGGCGATTAGTGTTGGTGGTTTGGTTGAAATCACCCCTTTGTTTTTTCAAAAGGAAACAACCGTGCCAGTAACTAACCTTAAGCCCTATACTGCTTTACAAATGGAAGGGCGAGACATTTATATTCGTGAAGGTTGTCATGTTTGTCATAGTCAAATGATCCGTCCATTTAGAGCAGAAACCGAACGTTATGGTCATTATAGTGTTGCCGGAGAGTCAGTTTGGGAACATCCATTTCTGTGGGGGTCTAAACGGACTGGTCCGGATCTGGCACGTGTTGGTGGTCGTTATAGCGATGCTTGGCACGAAGCTCATTTGCTCGATCCTCGTTCGGTAGTACCTGAATCTAATATGCCCGCATTTAAATGGTTAGCAAAAAACAAATTAGATGGTGAATTAACCGCTAAAAAATTGACAACATTTAACTTCTTAACACGCAATCATACCCATAAAAATGAGCAAGGTGAATATATTCCACTCTACTCAGCGGCTGATATTGCGGGAGCTAAAGACGCAGTAAAAGGCAAAACTGAAATGCAAGCATTAATTGCCTACTTGCAATCACTTGGGCATGCGTTGAAGTAATGATGGATTACAACACACTAAGAGGGATATTTACCCTCATAATTTTCGCACTTTTTATTGTTATTGTGCTCTGGTCTTATAGTAAAAACCGAAAATCATCGTTTGACGATATTGCAAATTCGATTTTAGATGATGACTCAAACCCAGTTCACAATATAAAACAAAACAAACAGGAGACTAATAATAATGTCTAGCTTCTGGAGTATATGGATAACGGTTCTAACACTGAGTACTTTAGTAGGTTGTTTTATACTATTACGCTGGTGTTTGAAAAATTTTGCTGGTGTCAAAGAAGGAGAGTCCATGGGACACTCTTTCGACGGCATTGAAGAATTAAATAACCCACTCCCTAAATGGTGGAGTACTTTCTTTTTGTTAACCATCCTTTGGGGGTTTGGTTACTTATTGGTTTATCCGGGATTAGGAAACTGGCCCGGTTTATTCGGTTGGAAAAGCGCTAACAAATTTGTGATGAGCCTTGAAGACTCAAAAGCACAAACGCTTGCAGCCAAAAAAAACCACCAAATTGTTCAATATGATCGTGAAATTGCTGCCGCTGACGCCAAGTATGGGCCAATTTTTAAAGCTTATGCAGCGCGCAGCATTGAAGACTTAGCAAGTGATAAAAAAGCATTAAAAGTAGGACAACGATTGTTTTTACAAAACTGCTCGCAATGTCATGGCTCTGATGCGCGAGGGACCACAGGCTTTCCTAATTTAACTGACAAAGACTGGTTGTATGGTGGCGATCCCAAAGTTATTAAACAAACAATTATGCATGGTCGTAAAGCCACAGGCATGATGGCATGGGGCCCCGCATTAGGGGGTGACCAAGGCGTTAAAGAAGTTGCTGCTTTTGTCTTAAGTTTAAGTGGTCGTGAAGTTGACCCTAAATTAGCCGAATTAGGCAAAGCTCGCTTTGCTATGTGTATGGGGTGTCATGGTCCAGACGGTAAAGGTAGTTTAGCCATGGGAGTGCCATTAGGCGCACCTAATTTAACTGATAACACATGGTTATATGGTGGTTCTCAGCGTACCGTTGAAGAAACCATTAGAAATGGTCGCTCTGGGGTTATGCCTGCTTGGGAAAAAATATTGGGTGAAGAAAAAATACATGTGATCAGTGCCTACGTTTATAGTCTTTCTCAAGAATAGTTAAGTACTGATATTATTGAGAAATTCACATAAAAGCCTTGTTGAACAGCAAGGCTTTTTTTTATAATTTAAACCATATACTCATCGTAAATTTTACTCAAATCCAGTACACTATAAGCCTTATAAATAACGATAAAAAAGACACTTCAACAATGAAAACTTCTTGGTATAAAGAGCCTTGGGCTTGGTTAGTTTTTCTTTTACCGGCTATTGCAGTCGTCGCTAGTATCACTACTTATTTCATCGCCAATCACAAAGCGGATACTTTAGTTATTGGTGATTATTATAAAAAAGGTAAGGCAATCAACTTAGAGCTTTCTAAAATAAAACACGCACAAAAACTTGGAATTAACTTTGCCTTAAAGTTAAGCCACAATGAACTCGTTATCAAACCAACGGGTATTGAAAAAGAATTTCCATTATTAAAAGTAAAATTTTTCCATCCTACCTTAGCCAATAAAGATTTTTTTCTCACTCTTACCGCCGATGGCAATGGCAATTTTCGTCATCATTTTGAGCAAGCAGTAACCGGAAAATGGCGATTAACGTTGTCTCCTTTTAATGATAATTGGAAAATTGAAAATACCATTTATTTACCTCAATCTAACTTTATCGAGATCAAACCTGTACTCAATGAAGCTTACTAATGACAAAAAGCATTACCCATTGTTTTCATTGTGATGAAGTTATTCCAGTTGGTTTTAATGTTCAAGTGCTCATCGATGATCAACAGCAATCAATGTGTTGCTTAGGTTGTGAAGCTGTAGCTCGTACGATTGTAGAAAATAATTTAACTGACTATTACCGCTTTAGAACTGAAACAGCTAACAAATCTATCAGTTTGCTTCCAGAAACATTAAAACAACATCAACTGCTTGATGATGCTAGCCTACAAGATGAATTTATATATAAAACAGATGATTATAAAGAAGCCATACTATCTATCGACGGTATTAGTTGCGCTGCTTGTGCTTGGTTGATAGAGCAACAACTAGAAAAAATTAACGGACTACTCTTTATTAATGTTAATGCAACAACGCAAAGAGCAATCGTTAGATGGAATGGGGAAATAATAAAGTTAAGTGCAATACTCAATATTGTCGATCAAATTGGTTATCAAGCTACGCCATTTAAAGCCAACGATGTAGAAATAAAAAATAACAAACTGAATAAAAATTTTATTAAACGCTTAGGTATTGCTGGCATTTTAATGATGCAAATAATGATGATTGCAGTTGGCTTATATTTTGGTGCCTTTAGTGGTATTTCTGAAAATAATTTAATTTATTTACGCTGGACTAGTTTTTTTCTCTGCCTGCCTATTGTTTTTTATAGTGCCTTACCTTTCTATATAAGTGCTTATAATACTCTAAAAATAAAACATTTATCGATGGACGTTCCTGTTTCACTCGCGATTATATTAGCATTTAGTGCCAGTACATGGGCTACGTTAACCACTCAAGGTGATGTTTATTTTGAGTCGGTAGCAATGTTTACTTTTTTATTATTAATTGGCAAATATCTAGAATTTAGAGCCAGAGCAAGAGCCGCAGAAGTATCCGCTAATTTACTTAAGTTAATGCCAATGACAGCAACGCAATTAGTTAACAACGAAGAAAAGTTTGTTAGTGCAAAAAAATTATGTGCTCAAGATATTGTTTTAATAAAACCCGGTGAAACAATTCCTGCCGATGGCATTATCATCAGTGGATCTAGCCAAGTAAACGAAGCAATGCTTTCAGGTGAACAATTACCTATAGATAAACAGGTTGGTGACAACGTTTTTTCTGGCACTATCAATACCGATGGTAATTTACGCGTACAAGTAAAACATGCAAGTACGCATAGTTTCTTAAGCCAACTGATCCGTTTAAGCGAATTATCGCAAGCACACAAACCAAAATTAGCTAAACTATCTGATAAAATAGCCCAGTATTTTGTTGGCGCTATTTTACTTACCGCAAGTGCTACTGCAATTTATTGGTATTTTTATTTACCTGAACAAGCCTTTTGGATCACTTTATCAGTTCTAGTTGCTACCTGCCCTTGTGCCCTGTCTTTAGCAACACCAACCGCATTAACTTGCGCAACCACAAGTTTAAATCGCCATGGCATCATGATCAAATCAGCTCATGTAATGGAAACCTTACCCAAAGTCGACTGTTTTGCTTTTGATAAAACAGGCACGTTAACCACAGGTTTATATACCTTACAAAGCACTTTGCTGATCGATGAAAATTCAAATAAAGGAATTACACCCCATACAAAAACGGATATTTTAGCTATAGCATCATGTTTAGAGGTGCATTCTGAACATCCAATCGCTAAAGCTTTTATGCCATTTCGAGACTTTCGAGTGCAAGCAAAACAAATAGCAGTAAAAGCGGGGTTTGGTATTGAAGGACTCATTAACAATATTCATTACAAAATTGGTAAACCTACATGGCTATTGTCGCCAGAACAGCCAAAATTTAACGATGCTCAATGTGTTTTAACGGCGAACAATACACTAATTGCCGTATTTTATTTCACTGATAGTATTAGAGCAGAAAGTAATACTGTTATTAGCACGCTAAAAAAACAAAAAATAAAAACCATGATGATTTCTGGTGACAATATTGAAAGCTGTCAAAAAATTGCTAAGCAATTAAATTTAGATACTTATCAAGCAAACCTCAGTGCAAAAGACAAATTAGCCTTAATAAAAAAACAGCAACACACTCATACAGTTGCTGTAGTTGGTGATGGTATTAATGACTCTCCCGTATTTGGTGCCGCTCATGTTGCCATTGCTATGGGCAGTGGCAGTGATATTGCCAAAAGTGGTGCCGATGTGATTTTATTAAATAATCGTCTAACTAGTTTGACACACTTACGCATCACAGCCAGAAAAACCAAACAAATTATTTTTCAAAACTATCTCTGGGCTTTTAGTTATAATGCCATGGTATTACCTCTTGCTGTAAGCGGTTTTATCACCCCTTACATGGCGGTTATTGGCATGTCAACAAGCTCTATTTTAGTGATTAGTAATTCATTAAGATTATTAAAAAAGTAAGGTTAATATAAATGAGTGTGATCTATATTTTAATCCCTATTGCGGTATTGTTTACCGCTATTGGTATCTACCTATTTTTTTGGGCGGTAAAAAGCGACCAATTTGAAGATCTCGAAAAACAAGGCTTAAGTATTTTGTTTGAAGATGATGACGATAACAACTCATTAAATTCTCAACAAAATAAAACAGAAAGCAACCATAACGAAAATAAATAAAACTATGACCATTGATTTATTTTCAGCTTTTGTTATTGGTTTATTAGGCTCGGGGCATTGCCTTGGTATGTGCGGTGGTATTAGCACTATACTAACGTCTGCTCTACCACAGCAACAGACAAGCATACAAAAACATCCGCAAAATCTATTACATAATAATCGAGTAAACAATAATCGAGTAAAAAACAATCTATTAGAAAACAGGCAGCGAACCACCTTAGTGCTCTTGTATCATATTGGCAGAATATTCTCTTACGGGCTTATTGGTGCCATAGTTGGTTATACTGGCTCAATTGCTGCAAAAAATATTGGCTTACCTTTAGTCGCCTTACGTTTAGTTGCTGCATTTTTTTTAATTTTATTGGGCTTGTATTTAGGACAATGGTTAATGTTATTAACTAAAGTCGAGGCATTGGGTAAAAAATTATGGCAGTTGATCTCTCCGCTCAGCAAAAAACTAATACCGGTTGATTCACCAACCAAAGCCCTTGGTTTAGGGGTTCTATGGGGTTGGTTACCTTGTGGCTTGGTCTATTCAACCCTTGCTTGGAGTTTAGCCAGCGGTAGTTTATTATCTGGGATGCTTATTATGATATTTTTTGGCTTAGGAACACTACCCGCATTGTTAAGTATGTCGTTAGGTTTTTTCTCATTTAAAAATCTATTTAGCAATGCTGCTTTCCGTAAATTTCTCGCTATTTCACTGATTATCTACGGTGTTTATAGCTTATTCGTTGCAACTAAGCTACTCTTTCGATATTATTAATTTGAGCCAATGTTAACAGAAAACAACTTTTTATGAAAAATGCCCCTTGTCCTGGTCGAAACCAGATCCATTGTCAAAATTGCAGTTTAAGCGAATTGTGTATTCCGTTTTCACTTAATAATCAAGAACTTGATAATTTAGATAAAATCATCAACCGCAAACGCCCAATACATAAGGGTGACAAGGTTTTTCATGATGGTGAACAACTAAATTGTCTCTATGCCATTAGATCAGGTACATTTAAAACATTTACCATTGATGAAGAAGGCGAAGAGCAAATTACAGGGTTTCATTTACCCGGCGATTTATTAGGTTTTGATGCTATTGTTGAAAATGAACACCCCAGTTTTGCACAAGCAATGGAAACTTCAATGGTTTGCGAAATTCCTTTCGATAACCTCGATAAATTAACCAATACCATGCCGAAACTAAGAAAACAGATCTTACGGATGATGAGTAGTGAAATCAAAACCGATCAAGAAATGTTAATGTTGCTTAATCATAAAAATGCTGAACAACGTTTAGCCAGCTTTATCTTATCTTTGAGTCAACGATTTAGTAATCGTGGTTTATCTGCTACAGAATTTCGATTAACCATGACTCGAAGTGAAATTGGTAATTATATTGGTTTAACGGTAGAAACTATCAGTCGTTTGCTCAATCGTTTTCAAAAAAATGATTTGATCAGTGTTAGCGGTAAGCTGATTACCATTCATGAATTAGATAAATTAACTAATGTTGCCGAAATGTAGTATTACTTTTTATTTTCCAGCTCAATTTTTTCACTATAGTTGAGCTGGATCAAAAAAAATCCTATTTAAAATCCTAAACTAAAACTAAACTTACGACAGCTACTGGTACAAGTTAGCTTTGAAAGATATTTTTAAAAAAAGGTGTAAATCATGGAGCAATATCAAAATATTCTGGTTATTATCGATCCAACCACCAACGATCAAAAAGCGTTAAAACGAGCGATCGAACTAAGTTCACACACTAAGGCAAAAATCACTGCCTTTTTAAGTATCTTTGATTTTTCATATGAAATGACCACGATGCTTGCTAGCGATGAACGCGAAATAATGCGAAAAACCGTGATCGATGATCGCAAGCAATGGGTTGAAGAAATTATTACGGAGCATAACCCTAATGCTCTTGATATTAACTGCATTGTGGTTTGGCATAACCGACCTTTTGAAGCTATTATTAATCAAGTGATCAGTGACAAATTCGATTTACTGATCAAAGGAACTCACCAGCATGACAAATTTAAAGCGGTAATTTTCACGCCAACCGATTGGCATATTTTACGAAAATGCCCTTGCCCAGTGTTATTGGTAAAAGATCACAATTGGCCAGATAATGGTAACATTCTTGCCGCCGTTAATATTGGCAGTGATGAAGATGAACATAAAACACTCAACCAACAAATCACCGAAGAAGCTAATAACCTTGCCAAAATAATTAATGCTAATGTTCATTTGGTTAATTCTTTCCCTGGTACCCCCGTGAATATTGCCATTGAAATCCCAGAATTTAATGCTCAAGAATATAATGACACCATGTTAAAAAACCACCAAAACATTATGTCTAAACATGCTCAAGCTTTTAATGTTAAGCCAGAATTTACTTATGTTAAAGAAGGATTAGCTGAAGATATTATTGACGAAATTGCCACTAAAATTGATGCTGAACTGGTTATTTTAGGTACCATTGGTCGCACTGGTTTTTCCGCGGCCATTATTGGTAATACTGCAGAGCACGTGCTTGATCAGCTAAAATGTGACGTTTTAGCACTGAAACCCATTGGTTATAAATCCCCTTTAGATCGCTCTTAATTTCTATAATCTTTATTATCAGAGCCTATTTTAGGCTCTTTTTAAACATTGCCGCTTATTCTCAAAATTAATACCGCTATACTATACTGCGCGTTTTTATTTACTTAGGAATGATGTTCCAGCAGAAAATAAGCCAACGGATATGTTAGAAATTAAATAATTATTCCGACAGCAGCGTATTTGAAAAATATACTTGGTTCTGTTCAAGCATTTTGGTGATTTCTAATACATAATGCTCACCTCGAGACGAATAGGCTAGCAAACCAGACGCTAACACTTTCGGGTGTAACGGTTGATTTTCAACACGGAGTTGTTTTCGTATATCGCGAAATACTTTATAAGCGGCATTAGTATTTATATTATAAAAATATCGTTGCACTGCTTGTTCAACACTTTGAAATGCGGCAACTTCATGTTTATCATCGCCACTGCGACCATTGGGTACCATGCCACATTTTGGTTGATAACACCAAATACCAAAAAAATTAAGACCAATACGAGCAAAACGTGAAGTTCCCCAAGCTGATTCATTCGCAGCTTGTACCAATACTAACGCTTCAGGAACTTGATCAACACAAGTAAGTAATTCATCAAGTTGTTGTTTAATTGATAATTTAGTATTTATTCGATATTTGCGTGCCAATTTAGTTACAAAAGTGCTTTCTACCAAATTAAGCCCTTGTTCAAATTTCAGTTGTAACCTTAACAAATGCTCATGTAGTAAAAATAACTTCTGATTTTCATTTTTTATTGCCGGCGAGATAAAATTAAAAAATTGCCGTTTTTTTTCAGCGACATTGGTGAACTGAGAAAAATCAGGTAGTTTTACTGAATGCAGTGGCTTTTCAATTTTTTTAGGTAGAATTAAAGCAATAGTTGTTGCTACGCTTGTTTGTTCAATAATATCGACTTTAACGGCTTTATTTTTCTCGATAAAAGGTGCAACTAACATCCAAAAAAATGCAAGCATACTAATAAAAAGCATTAAGCGAGTAGGTTTTAAAGTCGACATAAAGCCCTTATGCTAAAAATACGTTATCTGATGAAGATAAAGTATTATTCGTTGTTTGCATAGTTAAGCCAAAAATTTCACGATATAAAATGCCTTTTACGTTATAAAACATAGGTGCAAGGTAAGATAAGCAAAATATAAATATTACCACGGCAATAAAACCCGCATTACTTTGACCAAACAATAACAATGGCGCAACTGCGCAGAAAAATATAGCAATTAAAACTAAATAAGCCGCAAATAATTTAAACCATTGAAAACGAGTGGCTTGTAATGAAATGATCATCGCTTTTAATGGTGACAATTTTTTTTCTACTACTAAAGGAATCGTTAACGAGAAAGCTACCGCGAGAAAAATACCCGGAAAAACTAAAAGTTGCAAACCAACACTGATCAAAATAGAAGTAAATAAGCTACAAATGACCACAAAACTACCACGTTTTAAAAAAGAAAAAATCAACTTAGTCTTAGTTTCAATGCCAACCGCATGTAACACTCCCATCATTTCAACGCCAGCGAGAAAAGGCCATATAGCTAAGGTAATAATGGTTTGTAACAATATTAATGCTTTAGGATCTTTAAATGCATTTTCAACCCCTCCCCAATAAATACTGAACAAATATGAAATCACCATGCCAAGTAACATAACAAAAGCTAAACCACCATTAATCGCTCTGCGGCTATGCTGAGTTTTTTGCCACGCTTCTTTTAGTACTAAGGCAACATTAATATTGTATTCACCTTTTATTGCACTTTCGACACTACCACCAATTTGGATCACTGAACGTTTTTCCACAAATATAAAAACCTTTAAGAAAATTAACCTGATTATAACAAAATCTCTATTACAAATCTCTATTAGCGAGTCAGCAAATAATCACTTGATATTGCTCAGTAATAATTGTATTGCTAAAATTAATAGCACTAATCCCATAATACGTTCAAGCCAAAAACTTTTTTTGATCAAGAGTTGACGAAACTTACCAATACTTAATAAATAAGATACGCTGCAAAACCAAGCTGCTGTCGCTAATGCCATATAAAGCCCATAGCCTAGTTTAATAACAAAAGGCGTATTAGTGCTAATAACCATTGAAAACAAACTGACAAAAAACAAAGTGGCTTTTACGTTTAAACCATTAACTAAAAAACCAGTAAGAAATGCACTTCTGTCGGTAGGATGATCTTTATTGTTGTTCAAAGAGTTGAAGTCATCCTGTTTAAGCGGTGCTTTAGCACGTAAACCATGCCAAGCCAAATAACAAAAATACCCCGCAGCAACAAATTTCAATATCGTAAATAAAAATTCAGAACTGGCGATCAAAATACCAATACCCACTAACGAATAAGCCACATGAAGTAAAATTCCGGTACCAATACCAAAACTAGTAAAAACCGCACTACGACGACCGTAACGAACACTTTGTTTTAATACCACAGCAAAATCAGGTCCTGGGCTAGCAACGGCTAAAAAATGAATGGCAACAATGATTAAAAACTCGTGTAGATAAGGCATTGCTTTTTTATTTTCCTTTACAAAATAATATTTTGTTAAATAAAAACTAAAGTGATTGTATTTGCTTTAATACCTGTTGAAAAAAAGCACTCCCTTTATGTTGAGCTAGGGCAATATTGTTTTCTGGAATTTTTTCCGGATCTTTATATACCGACAATACTTTCGCCAAACTCTGTTCACGAATAAGGTGCAACATAGGATAGGGTGAACGATTAGTAAAATTAGCCGCATCATCAAAATCGGTGTCATAAAAGCAATACTCGGGATGAAAACTAGCAATTTGCAAAAAACCGGTAAATCCTTGTTCAGCTAGCAAGTCATTAGCATTATCGACAAAATCAAGATAATGAGAAAAATTTTTAAATCCCCGTTGATAAATAAGCAAACTGGTTTCAATTTCACTGTGTTGTTGTAAAAAGCAACACTGTTCAACAACTTCTAATAATGCTGTTTTTACTTTAAATTGTTCCGAAACATAGTAATAGATAGTATTGTTAACTAACTCTTTTTTTGCAAAAGGACAAAAATTCAGACCAACAATAATTTGCTCTAACCAGCGTTTTGTTTGCTCTGTAATAATAGAATGTTCAGCAAAAACCGACGCTGTTCTCGTTTTCATTTAATCATTACTCATTAAATTTTCATCGCCACTTGCAGACTGTTGTAGTTGCCACATTTGATAATAATGAGCTTTTTTAGCTAATAATTGTTGATGAGTGCCCTGCTCTACAATTTCACCTTGATGTAAAACAATAATATTATTTGCATCGGTTATCGTTGACAAACGATGTGCTATTACTAAGCTGGTGTGATCATAACTCACATTTTTAATGGCCGTGAGTATCGCTTGCTCTGATTGACTGTCTAATGAGGATGTGGCTTCATCGAACACTAAAATAGGGGGATTCTTTAAGATCGTTCGGGCTATCGCAACACGCTGTTTTTCACCACCAGAAAGTTTTAATCCCCGTTCACCAACCAAAGTATTGACTCCGTCAGGTAAGGAATTAACAAATTGAGTTAAATAAGCCAGATCAATGGCTTTAAGCACTTCATCATCACTGGCATGAGGCCGCCCGTAACGAACATTTTCGAGTAAAGAATCATTAAACAACACCGTATCTTGTGGCACCACACCAATGTTTTGTCTTAAAGAATGTTGCGTTACTTGTGTGAGCAATTGTCCATTAATACTAATATTTCCCGAACTTACGTCATAAAACCTAAATAACAATTTAACTAATGTCGATTTACCTGAACCACTTTCACCAACAATAGCAACCTTTTCTCCCGAAGCAATAGTAAAAGAAATATCCTTGATAATAGGGCGTTGTGAGTGGTAGCAAAAAGATACTTTATTAAAAATAATATTACCCGTACTAACATCTAAAATGGTTGCTTTTTCAGCATCGGTTACTTTTGGTTTCTTTTGTAATAATCCTAAAAATTGTTCAATATTTGCTAACGATCCTTTAATTTCTCGATAAACAAAACCAAGAAAATTTAATGGCATAAAGAGTTGCATCATAAACGCATTGATCAAAACAAAATCACCTAAGGTCATTTTACCATAGGTTATTTGATGAGCAGATAACGCTAACATTGCGGTCATGGCAAGCGAAATGATCACGGCTTGGCCACCATTTAAAGCAAACAATGACATTCTATTTTGTAATTTAGCAATTTCCCAAGTACTTAATTGTTGATCATAAGCGTTAGCTTCATATTCTTCATTGGTGAAATATTTAACGGTTTCATAATTAATTAAGCTGTCAATCGCGCGGGTATTACTCGATGAATCCGCTTTATTTGCGGCTCTCACAAAACGAGTACGCCATTCAGTCGCTTTTATTGAATAGGCAATATAGATAACAACTGAAATAAAGGTGATCAAAGCAAACCAAACACCATAATTAATCAATAAAATACTGATCACCATAGTAATTTCGAACAAAGTAGGCACAATATTAAAAATCATAAAACGCATTAAAAAACTGATACCTGAGGTACCACGATCAATATCGCGTGATAATCCCCCCGTTTGTCTATTTAAATGAAAATCTAAATCAAGTTGATGTAAATGTCGGAAAACTTGTAAACCAATTCGCCGAATTGCTCGCTCGGTAACACGAGCAAATAAGGTATCTCTTATTTCAGCAAAAATAACCGTGGTTAAACGAACTAAACCATAAGCGGCAACAAGACCAAAAGGAACAATTAAAATGTTTTTATCTTGAACACTATCAAGCGTATCAACAATGTTTTTTAAGACAAAAGGTAAATAAACACTTGCCACTTTAGTTAACACTAAACAAGCTAAAGCCAATGTTACCCGCAGCTTATATTCAAGTAAAAAAGGCCAAAGTAATTTAACCACATGCCAATTAAATTCTTTTGCTTCAGTTGCTGAGTGTTGACTATGCCTCATTTGACAACAGTTCCATGTCCATGCAAATAACCTCTAAGGACATAACTGCGCCAATAAACCATCACTAGCATCTTCGATTAAATCTAACACTAACTGAAAACCTTTCGCACCACCATAATAAGGATCAGGCACTTCTTGTTCATCGAAATTAGTCGCAAACTCTAAAAATAATTTAATTTTATTATGATATTGCGGCGCTGCCATACGTTTTAAATTATCGATATTATCTTTGTCCATAGCTAAAATAAGATCGAAGGTAGCAAAATCTTTTTCAGCCACTTTGCGCGCTTTAATGCCATCAAAAGAATAACCGCGCGCTAACCCCGCCTTTTGTGCACGATGATCAGGTTTTTCACGAGCATGTGCCGCTAGCGTACCTGCTGAATCAATAACCATATTAACCGCCTGCTCTTTTGCCTTATGACGAAAAACAGCTTGCGCGGTAGGCGAACGACAGATATTGCCCATACAAACGAATAAAACACTATTAACTTCTTTATAATTCATACTCTTACATTACTTTTTTGTGATTATAACAGATTAATTTTTGAGTTTATTTACTCGACGATTAATCAATAACTTGTAGTTTTGTTTTGAGGAGATTTATTATCTTAACCAACTTTCAAATTTTAACAATAAAATTTATTATTCTAAATTAAAAATCTAGTCTACACTTAATAATGTTGAACTAGTTCTCCTATTCCATGAAATGTAAAAGTCCAGCTGATTGTCTTAGCTGGGCTTTTTTATTAAAAAAATCACTTTAATTCACTTTGCTTTTTTCTTCACTTCTTTATTTGTTATGCATTTGTTAATCTTAGACCTAACGCTTAACGCTTAACAAATTTTAGTATGTTACCCAAACACTCTTGGCCAATATCATCGCAACAACTGACTATACCATGCTTAGTTATATTGCTGGCAGTATTAGCTTTCGCTTTTGAAGCATCATCACTCAATGCGTTGGTCTACCAACGAAATTTGATCACTCAAGGTGAACTTTGGCGCTTATTTACAGGACATTTTTTTCATACCAATATTTACCATTTATTATTAAACCTAATAGCATTAATAATGTTATGGGCATTGCATGGTAATTTTTATACGATCAAAAATTATTCACTGCTCTTTTTAACCTCTGCGTTAAGTTGTAGTTTAGGACTTTATTATTTTTCACCTGATTTACAACAATATGTGGGGTTGTCAGGGGTACTGCATGGCATTTTTGTTTGGGGGGCATTGATGGATATAAAGCACGGTGAAAAAACAGGGTATTTATTATTTATTGGCGTTTTACTAAAAATCAGTCATGAACAAATTTATGGTGCCAGCAATGATGTCATTAATTTAATTGGGGCTAATGTTGCGGTAAACGCACATTTATGGGGCGCTATTGGTGGTTTGATATATAGCTTAGTTTATCTTTATTTTCAAAATGATAAAAAATTAGACGTTATGACCTAAGCAAGCTAGTATAAGTTACTATAATTACAATTTTTTTTGAGTTTAAACGTGAGTAAACCAATACTTATAACTAAACGTTTTACCAATAAAAACTTCTTGCTATTGCTATGGATGTATTTTTTTTCTCTGCCAACCAAAGCAATAGAACTCAATATTGTGACTGAAAACATCCCTCCTTTTCAACAACTCGATCAAAATAACCAAGTAACAGGATTTGCTACCGAAATAATTAGAGCTGCATTAGACAAAACGCCCTATCATTACAGCATTACTATTTATCCTTGGTCGCGTTCTTATAACATGGCACAAAAAAAAGAAAACACCTGTATTTATTCAATTGCGCGCACCAAAGAGCGAGAGCATTTATTTCAATGGGTTGGAGAAATAGCGCAAAGAAACATGTTTTTTGTTGGTTTAAAATCAAATCTTAAAATTCAAATTAACTCACTTGCTGATGCTAAAAATTATATCACCGCGGTAGTAAGAGACGATGTTGCCCATCAATTATTAATAAAAAATGAATTTATTGAATTTAAGAATTATTATGTCGTGGATAATCCCAATTCATTATTTAAATTACTCAATAGTCGTAAAAGTATTAATTTGATCTTGACTGATGATTTATCAATTGATTATCGAACTAAGCTCAACGGACTTGATCCCAATCTATTTAAAATTTTATTTCAATTAAACAAAAAACCATTAAGTTATTATCTTGCCTGCAGTAACAACACCGCACCAGAAATTATAGCAACCATTACAAAATCAATTGCTTTGCTCAAACAAACAGGTGAAGCACAAAACATAATTAACAAATGGCGTTACGAAAAAAAGTTCCTGTCGCATGACTAAACTATGGTTGGCTAGACAGCCACAGTTTTATGATTTTTTAAAAAAATTAGTATTGTCTAGCTTATTTATTTCTTCTGTTAGCTATACCTTTTTTTGTCATGCAAAATCGAGCAATATAAATTTAGTTACCGAATACCTACCCCCTTATCAAATAGTTAATAAGGATTATTCAATAACGGGCTTTGCCACCGAAATCGTTTTAGAAACACTTAAACGAAGTCAATACACATACAATTTAAATGTTTACACCTGGGTAAGAACTTATAATTTAGCATTACAAAAACACAATACCTGCATTTTTTCGTTGGCACGTTTACCTGTACGTGAAAAGTTATTTAAGTGGATAGGGCCCATAACCGAAAAAAACAATGCCGTTGTTTGGGGATTAAAAAATAACGAACACAGTAACAAAGTAAAAACAATCGAAGATTTAAAGCATTACACCACAGCAGTAAGCAAAAATGATGCAACCCATATAGGCATGTTAAAAAATGGCTTAGTTGAAGGTAAACATTTATATGTTTTAGAAAATACCAGTTCGTTATTAAACTTGTTAGTAACTCGTCCTGAAATTGATTTTATCATTGCTGATGATATCACTATTACCCATCGAGCCAAACTTGCCAACGTCGATATCAATTTATTACAGCGCATTATTGAATTAAAAAACTTGCCTTTAAATTTTTATTTAGCTTGTAGTCTCAATACCGAGCAAAGTATTGTCAATAATTTGACCCAAAATTTATCAACAATTCATCAAGATGGTACTTATAAAAGAATACTAGCCAAATGGAAAGATAAAATGCCACGATTAAAATAGCGTAAGCGCAGTTTTAACTGCGCTTACGCTCCTATAAAGTCGTTTCTAAGCACTTTTATAAACCTTGTTTTTCTAACTCGATCTACCCTAAAGAGTCGTCTCAAATAGTTTATAGATACGGCGGTACTATTTTTTCATTAAAAGCGCCCAAGAACTTGGTTGTACAAAACCATGGCGTTCAACCGGATAGATGGCCGTTTCTAAGCACTTTTATAAACCTTGTTTTTCTAACTCGATCTACCCTAAAGAGTCGTCTCAAATAGTTTATAGATACGGCGGTACTCGTTGAGCCAAGAACTTGGTTGTACAAAACCATGGCGTTCAACCGGATAGATGGCCGTTTCAAAGTCTTGTTTTTGTAACTCAATTAAACGTTGTACTAAACGTACTGTATCTTGAAAAAACACGTTGTCATCAACCATAGGCGCGTTAATTAATAATGGTTTTTCTAAACCTTGCGCAAAATAAATCGGCGAACTGCGTTCATAAGCAATAGCATCATCTTTAGGTGTATTTAAAATGTTAGAAGTATAACCATGATTATAATAAGCCCAGTCAGACACTAAACGTAACGCCGAACCCGATTGAAATAAATCAGGCGCAGTAAACATCGACATCAGCGTTAAAAAACCACCGTAAGAGCCTCCATAAGTGCCAATACGATTACGATCGACATTGGCATTTTTAACCAGCCAATTTACACCATCACGCATATCTTCTACTTCGGGTTTTCCCATATGTCGATAAATGGCCGTGCGCCAATCGCGTCCATAACCTGCACTAGCACGGTAATCCATGTCAATAACCACATAGCCTTGTTGTACTAACATGCTGTGGAACATATATTCACGAAAATAACCAGACCAACCTAGATCAGAATTTTGTAAATACCCTGCCCCATGGCTAAACATCACCGCACGATTGCCTTTCGCTGTTTTATCAAAATTTTTGGGTAAATATACTTTTGAATAAATAGGTGCTTGTTGGTGCGCTTGTTTATGAGTAGACGGTATCGCTACCACGGTGGGTGCCACCCATGGCAGTGATAAGAATTTTTCAGAAACCGTATGGGTTAATCGTGTAGCCGTAGCATCACTTGTTGCCGCTTGCACATACAATTCTGGTGGCATCGTCACGGTGGAATGTTCGATTAATAATTTAGAATTATCTGGGCTTAACGAATAATCATTCATGCCTCCTAAATGAGTTAATGCCGTAATTTTACTACTTGCTAACTCAACTTGATAAATTTCATAAATACCGGGATGTTTTTTATTGGCTTTAAAAAATAATTTTTGCTCTTTGTTGCCTAAGGTAACGTCACTTATTTCAAAGTGACCAAAAGTTAATTGTTTAACCTTACCATTAAGCGCTTTAGTATAAAGTTGCGAATAACCACTTTGCTCTGATAAAAAGTACAAACTATCGGTTTTATTTAACCAACCAAACTCATTAAAATTCCAGTTGATCCACGCGTCATCGTGTAACTGATGTTGATTGACTAATTTGGCATTATTAACATCAACCGTAGCTAACCAGCGATCTTTGTTGTCCCATGCTTCCAACATTACCGCGACTTTATCACCTTTATTATTCCACTGAATAACATTCCAACCATCAATAACGGCAATATTACGCGGCTGCTTTTTGCTGATATAGGTTTTGCCCTCGCGTTGATAATTCTCTTTTTTAACATCGGCTAAAACATCTTTGTCAAAATCAGGCAAAATTTTGTAATCTAACGCTATTTTTTCGCCTGTATTAGCATTCAAAAGAAAAAGCTGTTCACTATATAGACGATTATCTGCAACTCGTTGACGAGCTTTAGCCATTTTTATATGGCCGTCAGCAGCAATATATTTGGGAAAAATATCACTCTCACTGCCGTTAAGTTTGGAGTCAGCCACACTAACTAAAATAAACTTCCCTGTTGGCGATAAGCTCGCATAAACAACCTTTTTATCTTTACCAAAATAAAAAACATTTTTAGTCATGGTATTATTTTGTTCGGTTAATAATTTGTTCTGTTGCTCACGCAGTTTAGTATTACGAGCTTGCAGTGCAATATAATTAATTAGCTTAGCTTGCTCTTTAGCAATATATGTAGTTGGTGCTTTAAAACCTGAAGGTTTGGCTGACATTTTTAAATTAAATAATTCACTGAGTTGATTCTTTTTTAAATCTTGTGCATAAAAAACATCGCCAACTCGATAAGCAATATTGCCGTTATTTAAAAACATCACCGCACTTTTAACAGCAGAGGTATTGGTTAATTGTTTAACTTGGCCTGTAGCCAAAGTTTTAACAAACACATTATTTTCAAAAATATAGGCTTCTTTAGTTTTATCTTGATTATCAACAGCATTACGATCAGCAACAAGGTGCATTTGCGCTAGTTTCACTTTTTCACTAACCCCTTGATGAATACCAGCAACATTTATTTGGTAAAGATCGCGTAACGGGTTTCCTTCACGTTTTTGTTGATAAAAAGCCGTTCTATTATCAGTACCCCAATACCAAGCTTTGGGTGAACGCCCCATCCAATCAGGATCAGCCATTATTTGTTCAAGGGTAATAACATCACTGCTATTCTCACTAACGGCGGGGCTCGCCGCAACTTTAGCAAGATGAGTATTTATTGATTGAACCTGAGTCGATTGCGGTATTGTTGAAACACAAGCCGCTAAAGAAAAGCTGATCGCTGCTACGATGATTTTTAATTTCATAAAAGGAGTCTTTAAATTTTATTGTTAGAACCTAGTCACTAGGTCGAATATTCAAGGGTATA
>CAZVPC010000024.1:0-20824 GCA_964629005.1 uncultured Pseudoalteromonadaceae bacterium
GTTTGGGAGAAAAGCCTGAGTTACGTTATCGTGAAGTAAGACAAGCTTTAAGTGCCTTGGGCTACCCAAGCATGGTTGATTATCTTATTGCCATGTGTCAATTGGTGCTTAATGAAACAAATTTGATCCCACATGTTAACGCGGGCAATTTAACCGCCAATGAATTAGCACAACTCAAACAAGTAAGTGGCAGCATGGGTTTGATGCTAGAGTCAACCAGTGATGTCTTACATGTTAAAGGGGGAGCACATTTTGCTTGTCCAGATAAAGTGCCGTCGTTACGTATTAACACTATGGCATATGCTGGGGAACAAAAAATACCTTTTACCACGGGTATTTTAGTTGGCATAGGAGAAACGTGGCAAGATAGGGTTGACAGCTTAGTTAAAATTAATCAGCTACATCAACAATATGGGCATATTCAAGAGGTTATAGTACAAAATTTTTGTGCTAAAGCTAACACTGAAATGGTAAATCATGTTGAACCTAGTTTGACCGAGATGTTAAAAACTCTTGCCGTTGCCCGTTTATTACTCGATCCGTCAATCAGTTTGCAAGCTCCGCCTAATCTTCAACTAAACTATGCTGCATACATTGATGCTGGGATCAATGACTGGGGTGGTATTTCACCAATAACTTTAGATTTTATTAATCCTGAAAATGCTTGGCCGCAGATTGAAAATTTAGCCTCAAGCTGCCAACAACGGGGTTTTTTATTACAAGAGCGTTTAACGGTATATCCCAACTATTTGCACTTATCAAAGAAAATAAAGAAAAATGAAGCGAGTACTGAAAACGCTTCAATTGATGATCGCTTGTGTTCGATGGCACGCGCCGATGGTTTGGCGCAGCAACAATGTTTTGATGATATTAATTTACTAAGAGTTGCTAATGAATAATAACGCTGAAACATCACCAATAGCCCCATGGTTGGCAGATGACGTATCAACAGATGTGAGAATAATATTATCTAAAGCATTAGCTAATATTGATATTAGTGTTAGCGAGGCAATTCGTTTGTTTGCCAGCTCTGCACAAGATTTAGTGGCGGTTATTGCAGTTGCCAATGAACTAAGACGGCGTGCTGTTGGTAATAAAGCCAGCTTTATTATTACACGTAATATTAATTTTACTAATGTTTGTAATATGGGCTGTAAGTTTTGTGGTTTTGCTAAGCGTAAGCATGAGTTAGGTGCAGAATTGCTTAGCTTAGATGAAATAGTTGTTCGTGCTCAACAGGCATGGGATAGGGGCGCAACAGAAGTTTGTATTCAAGGAGGATTACATCCCGATCTTAAAGGTGAGCATTATCGTAATATTATTCGTTCCATAAAAAAACAGTTACCCGATCTTCATATTCATGCATTCTCTCCCTTTGAAATTTGGTATGGTGCGATGAAAAGCAAACAAAGCTATCGCACTTTTATTCAAGATTTGATTGATTGTGGTTTAGGTTCAATGCCGGGTACCGCAGCTGAAATTTTAGATGTTAAAATCAGAAAGCAGCTCACTAAAGATAAACTTAAAAGCGAGCAATGGATTGAAATCATTACCACGGCTCACCAATTGGGTTTACCGACCACAGCAACCATTATGTATGGTCATATAGATCAGCCTAAACATTGGGCTGAACATTTAGCAACCATTCGTAAAATTCAACAGCAAACAGGGGGATTTACCGAATTTGTGCCATTAGGATTTGTTCATCATGAGTCACCACTTTATGTGGATCGTCAGTACAACAACATGGCAGTACGTTCGGGACCAAGTGCCGATGAAAACCTGAAAATGCATGCGATTTCACGGATCATGCTCAACGGTTGGATTGATAATATACAAGCCTCGTGGGTTAAATTAGGTCCTAGTTACGCGCAAAAAATGCTAGCTGCGGGTGTTAATGATCTTGGTGGTACGTTAATGAACGAAAGTATTACTAAAGCCTCAGGGGGTAAACATGGTCAACAAATATCGGTTGAGCATATGGTCACTTTAATTGCAGCAGCCAATCGAGAGCCGATCAGGCGTAATACCTTATATCAGCAATTAGAATCTTATCCGCTCGATCGTCAATTTAGCGAGAATATTGTTACTCAGCAGATAGATTTTGCTAAGCAACCTCTTTTTTTGCCGGCACAAAACCAAGAAAATGTTAAAAAGGAGCATCATTTTGAAGCATGAATTGCCCAATATTGTCTTGCTTTGCGGTGGTGTCGGAGGAACCAAACTTGCGGAAGGCTTTTATCACAGTCGTTATCAAACTAACCTAAAAATAATAGGTAATGTGGCTGACGATCAAGAATTTCATGGGCTGTGGGTCTCCCCCGATATTGACACTTTAACATACACCCTTGCCGGAATTATTGATAAAAATCAGGGCTGGGGATTGGCGAATGACAGCAAGCAAACCCTTACTGCATTGAATAAATTAGGTGTGGATACATGGATGTTTTTGGGTGATAAAGACTTTGCTACCCATATTTTTCGTACTGAGCAAAGAAAAAAAGGCATTTCGCCCTCGGCGATTGCTAAAAAAATTGCCACACAGCTGAGTGTTAAGGTGCCGATTTTATTGCCTACTGACAACAATATTCAGACGAAAATAAAAACGGAATTAGGTTGGTTAAATTTTCAGGATTATTTTGTTAAAGACCAATGCAGAGCTAAAATTTTAGACATTAAGGTGGTCGGAATTGAACAAGCTATTGCAACAACAGCGTCTTTAGCTGCCATTGAACAAGCTGATTTAATTGTTATCGCACCCAGTAATCCTGTTGTCAGTATTTCACCTATTATTAACGTGCCCAAAATAAAACAGGCAATCATGAATAGTTCTGCGCAAGTGATTGCAGTATCCCCCTTTTTTTCCGGCAAAACAGTAAAAGGGCCTGCGGATAAAATGATGTTGGCAATGGGCTATGAAAACTCAAACCATGGCTTAGTCCAGTTTTACCACAATGTTTGTCGAGACTTGATTGACCTATTGGTTATCGATCGACAAGACAGTGACGATGTTCAGCAACTTGATCAGCAGGTTGAGCAAGTTTGTGTTCTCGATACATTGATGAGCACATTAACTGATAAAATTAACTTAGCAGAAAGCCTCGTTTCTTTAGTTGCTTTAAACGAAAATGAAAATAAAAACAGTTATAGCAATAAGCAAAACCAACCAAAATCTGCGCAGCAACTATCATGATCAATATTGTTATTCCAATGAAAGATCCCTCGACCAGCAAGCAACGGCTTCGTTCAATTTTTGATCAAAAGCAACGACACGATCTCGCTTTAAGTTTATTTCAGCAAACGTTAGATTTTTTTAACCGTCACTTTACTCACTATCATCTGCTCGTTGTTACCAATAGTGAGCAAATAGCTCAATTGAGCAAAGCACAGGGCGCCAGTGTTTTGTTTGAGCAAGAAGTTGGCTTAAATCGGGCGATTGAGGCTGCTGCTCAGTGGAGTGAACGTTTTGATTTTAGCTCACAGTTGGTGATCCCTGCGGATATTGCACAACTCGATGTTGATGAAATTTCGCAACTTTTAGATAGTCAAACACGGTTTAGCCAAGCTACAACCGCTAGCGTCATTATTTGTCCATCTAAAGATAAGGGCACTAATGCGTTGTTAACGACACCGCCTGCAATTATTGATTTTTGTTATGGAGTAAATTCTGCGCAAAAGCATCAGCAAAAGGCGATGACAAAACAACTCAGTTGTTTACAACTTTACTTAGAAAAATTATCAATAGATGTTGATTTTCCTGAAGATCTTACTGCTTTAAAGAATGAAATTTATTTTTCACAGACCTTAGTAAGGAGTGCTTAATGGAACTATCTATTTCGATGCACGCAATAGAAAATATTCCTGACATTAAAGCCGAGGATGATTTTGCTGGGATCTTGATTGATTGTCTGGGTCAACATGCTTTGCAAGCAGGTGATATTGTTGTTATTGCGCATAAAGTTATTTCAAAGGCAGAGGGACAAGTAGTTAAGTTGTCTGAGGTCACGCCAAGCGTCGAAGCGATAAGACTTGCCCATAAAGTGCATAAAGATCCTCGTAAAGTTGAAGTCGTGTTAGCTGAAAGTAAACAAGTGATCAAAGTAAGAAAACTAGCTGACAAAGCAGAAGGATTGATCATTACTGAGCATAAACTGGGCTTTATTTGCGCTAATTCTGCGGTCGATGAATCCAATACGGGTGAAGAAAATACGGTAATTTTATTACCTAAAAATCCAGATCAAAGCGCCCAATTAATTCGAGCCCGTTTAGAGCAAGTTTATGGTGGTGATATTGGCGTTATTATTACCGATACTTTTGGTCGACCTTGGCGAATGGGCTTAGTGAATGTTGCAATTGGTTTATCAGGTGTCCCTGCTCAAGTGAGTTTTATTGGCGAACAAGATGCTTATGGGCGAGAATTGTCGGTTACCGTATCAGCAATAGCAGATGAATTAGCCGCTGCATCAGGATTATTAATGAGTAAAAGTGGGAAAAAACCCGCGATTGTGTTTCGCGGGGTTAACTGGCAGGTGCAACAAAGTTCAGCACAAGACTTATTACGACCTAAACAAGAGGACTTATTTAGATGAGTGTACCAACACAAAAAGTAACATTAGGGCAGACAAACGAAAAACCATTAACCATTGCTATTATTGGTGGTACTGGTCCGCAAGGACAAGGTTTAGCATTACGGTTTGCGCGAGCGGGGATAAAAGTGTTTATTGGCTCTCGGCTTGCGGCACGAGCGCTTGATATTGCGGCACAGTTAAATGATAAATTATCAAAAGATCAAGCGATTATTAATAGTGGTGGTACTTATATCAAAATAATGGGTAGTGATAATTTATCGGCGGTGAATGCAGCTGCGGCGATGGTGATCCTCGCCGTTCCATACAGTGCTCATGATGCGACCCTACAAAGTATTGCCCAAGCTTTAACCGATAAAATATTAATCGACATCGTGGTACCACTTGCTGAAGGCAATCCCAAAGCGGTAGCTATGCCAAAAGAGGGCTCTGCAACTGAAGCCGCACAAGCTCTATTGGGTGAAAAAATCCCAGTAGTAGGGGCATTGCACAATGTTTCAGCTCATACGTTAAATGCACTTGAACGAGCAATTAATTGCGATATTTTAGTTTGCGGCAACGATATGCCTGCTAAAAAACAGGTGATCGACTTGATCAAACGTTTAGGTGTTGAAGCTTACAATGTAGGCCCTGCCTATAACGCACGTTGTGTGGAAGCAATAACTCCCATGCTAATTCGTTTGAACATCTCGAAAGCAGTGCCGTTTAAAAATGTTGGCATTAAAATTTGGCCATCAGTAGCAAGTTAGATTAGAAACAAATGTAGAATAAAGACATAATCAACAGAAGGAATACACTTATGAAATTTGGTATTACATTTAAAGGATTCGTATCACCGGATCGCGCCAGAAAATTAGTTAAACAAGCTGAAGATGCAGGTTTTACCCACTGCTGGTTTTATGACTCGCATATTTTGTGGCGGGAATGTTTTCCAGCGATAGCTATGTGTATGGAGCATACTAAAAAAATGAGTTTTGGTCCTTGTGTGACGAATCCAAATTCTCGCGATTGGTCTGTTGCTGCAAGTTTGTTTGCGAGTTTAGCGCATCAAAGTAATGGCCGTTTTCACATTGGTTTGGGTCGTGGTGATAGTGCGATGCGAGTGATGGGGAAGAAACCCGCTAATTTGGCACGGCTTGCAGAATTTACTACGAAAGTAAAAGCGATGGTGCGCGGTGATGAAGTGTCTTATGGCGAAAGTCCTGAGCCAGTTAAATTTCCATGGGCGACAGGGTATGAATTGCCTGTTTATGTTGCCGCATACGGCCCTAAAGCACTAAAAACGGCAGGTGAGGTTGGTGATGGTGTGGTTTTACAAATTGCTGAACCACAATTGGTAAAATGGTTTGCTGAGCAAGCTATTTCAGCAGGTCATGCTGCCGGTCGCGACATGACAAATTATCAAGTGATTGCCGCAGCTCCCGCTTATTTTGGTGAAATGGATTATTGTATTGAGCAAACTAAATGGTTTCCTGCCATGGTTGGTAATCATGTTGCGGACATTGTCGAAAAATATGGTGCGAATTCTGATTTGGTTCCAAAAAGTTTAACCTCATATATTGAAAAACGTCGTGGTTATGATTATTCAAAACATGGTCAAAGTGACAATCCTTATTTGGACTTTATTACCCCAGATGTTGTTGAAAGTTTCAGTATTTTAGGAAAAGTGGCACAACACATTGAAAAATTGAAAGAGCTTGAACAGGTTGGCACAACACAATTTAATATTTATCTCGATAGTGGTGATGAAGAATTGATCATTGAACAATATGGTCAACATATTATTCCGGCTTTTAGTGAGCAGGAGTAGCAAGATATGACAGCACTAATTAAACGAGTAAATGGTCAGCGACTGTGGAACAGCCTGATGGAGATGGCAAAAATTGGCGCGACGCTCAAAGGTGGGGTTTGCCGACTAGCATTGACTGATTTAGATCGACAAGCTCGGGATCTTTTTATTAGCTGGTGTAAAGCACAACATTGTACAATTAAAGTGGATAAAATGGGTAATATCTTTGCTCGCCGTGCCGGTAGCGATAATAGTTTGCCCGCAGTAGTTATGGGCAGCCATATCGATAGTCAACCCACAGGTGGAAAATTTGATGGTATTTATGGCGTATTGTCAGGTTTGGAAGTGATCCGAAGTTTAAATGATCATAATATTGCCACTTTGCATCCAATAGAAGCCTCGATTTGGACCAATGAAGAAGGTTCTCGCTTTCCTCCTGCGATGGTCGCTTCTGGGGTTTTTGCAGAAGTATTCGATTTGGAATATGGTTTAAGCCGTGCTGATCTTGAAGGCAAAACCATGGGGGAAGAATTAAAACGCATTGGTTACGATGGTCGAGAAGATGTTGGTAAACGTCAACTTAAAGCGTATTTTGAAGCGCATATTGAACAAGGCCCTATTTTAGAAGATGAAGGAAAAACGATTGGTGTGGTTAGTGGCGCTCAAGGGCAACGTTGGTATGAAGTTACCCTAACAGGGGTAGAATCTCATGCGGGGCCAACACCGATGCTAAATCGTAAAGATGCCTTATTAGGGGCGGCAAAAATTACGAGCTTAGTCAACGATATTGGTCTAGAACATTTACCTAATGCGTGTGCAACGGTTGGTTTGATGAATGTTAAACCTAACTCACGTAATGTTATTCCTGGCGAAGTTTTTTTTACCATTGATTTTCGTCACCCTGATGATGACATTTTGGCTGAAATGGATAAAAAATTGGCAAGGCTTAGCCAAAAAGTTGTAGATGATCTTGGCCTTACAATGAAATTGCAACAAATCTGGTATTCTCCAGCGGTACATTTTGATGAAAATTGTGTTGCGGCTGTTGCTCATGCTGCACAAGCATCGGGCTATTCTTCTCGCCGTATTGTTAGTGGTGCCGGGCATGATGCTTGTTATATTGCTCGTGTTGCGCCAACCGCCATGGTGTTTGTTCCTTGTGAAAATGGTATAAGTCACAATGAAGCTGAAAATGCAACGCCAGAAGATTTAACCGCAGGTTGTGATGTATTATTTCAGGCAGTATTGACACAAGCGCTAGTGATTTAAGCTAGATTGAGTTAAGACAGGACGTGTTTTAGATACTGAAATAAATTCAGCATGACGGGGTTGCTTACACTTCGTCATGTTGAGGTGATTTAATGATTCGACACTTCTGAAACAGATCAGGATCTACGCTCGTTAATGTCGTCATTAAATCGAGCCTGAATATCTTGTAGCGTGCCATGCTCATATAGAGATAACATTTTATCGACTAACAGAGGATCAAACATGATGGCTTTTTTACTTTTAATAAAATCGATAGTTTTTTCAATAGGCCAAGGCTCTTTATAGGGCCTCTTTGTCATGAGGGCGTCAAAAACGTCGGCTAATTTAACAATTCGAGCGGGTAAAGGAATTTGATCTTTAGTCAAACCAAGTGGATAACCTGAACCATCAAAATTTTCATGGTGACCTAAAGATATATCTTTTGCTTGTTGATAAAAATCATCTTCGGCCAAAATTTTAGCACCAAACTCAGGATGTTTTTTCATTATCACCCATTCGTCATCGTTTAATGGCCCATTTTTTTTCAAAATTTCATCAGGGACAAATAATTTGCCAATATCATGTAAAACACTCATCTCGCCCATGTGTTCAGCATCTTGTTCATTATATTCACAAAGTAGTGCTAACGCTTTGGTGTAATAGCGAACGCGTTGAATATGGCTTGCTGTATCTTCATCTTTTCCCTCAGAGGCAACGCATAACATATTAATAGCATTGTGATAAACAGATTCAATTTGTTGTTTCGCACTAACAAGATCTCGACGTAATTGTAATGTTTCTAAGGCATGTTTTAAGGTTGTTTGTAGATCGTCAACATCCCATGGTTTGGCAATATATCGATACATTTGACCATTGTTAACCGACTTAACTAAAGATTCAAAATCAGCATAACCTGTTAATAAAATACGAATATTATCAGGTTGAATTTTACAAGCATGAGCTAAAACTTGATCACCCGTGATACCGGGCATACGTTGGTCGCATAATAATAAATCGATAGCTTGCTTATTTAAAATATCAATGGCTTCTTCACCGCTGGTTGCTCTTAAACAAAGATAGTCTTTGCGAAAATAACGATATAATGTTGCGACAATATCGGGTTCGTCATCAACAAATAATACGGTATATTTAGATGCTTTAATCATGAAATTTCATCCTGTTTTATGGGGATCTCTAATGTAAATTTAGCACCGTGCGGAGATACATTTTCAACGTTAATTTTTCCATGGTGTTTTTCAATAATGCCATAAGAGATACTTAGTCCAAGTCCTGTGCCAACACCAACAGGTTTTGTGGTTAAAAAAGGATCAAAAACTTTATCGATAATTTTTTGTGGTAGTCCAGGGCCATCATCAATAATGGTGATACGAGCATTATTTTGGTTGACTAATACCGTTGAAATCCAAATATTTCCTTGTCCATCAATTGCTTGTGCTGCATTAGCGAGAATATTTAGGATCACTTGGTTTATTTCACCTGAAAAACATTCTACTGGCTGATCTAGTTGATAATCTTTATGAATAACAATTCGATGTTTTATTTCATGGCGTAATATACTTATAGTATTATCAATGCCGTGATTAAGATCAATAGGTTTAATTTCAGCTTCATCTAAGCGTGAAAATGTTCTTAGCGACAACACAATGTCACGGATCCTTTTGGCGGCATCTTCTTGGGCATTGAGCAATTCAAAAATATCTTCTTTGATAAAGGAATAGTCTATTTCTTGTTGTTTCGCTAAAATTAAACTTGCATTTTTGCTCGGATTTTCAGCAACAAAATCAACAATGCCAACCAAATCATTAACATACTGTTTTAACATAGGAATATTTACGTGCACTGAACTTATCGGATTATTAAGTTCATGGGCGATACCAGCCACTAATTGTCCTAAACTACTCATTTTTTCTGATTGCACCAATTGACTTTGTGCATTTTTAAGTTTGTCTAAGGTTTGACTTAACTCTTGGGTACGTTCCTTAACTCTACTTTCTAAGTTTTCGGTAAGAAGTTGTAATTCATGGTTACTTTGTTTGTTTTTTTCGAATGATTCTTCTAGCTTATGGGTCATTTTATTTAAAACATTAGCAAGCGATCCTATTTCGTCATTGGTGCGAATAGGGATCACAATACTTAAATCACCGGATTTAGTTATTTCTTCAGCAACTTGTTGTAATTCGATCATAGGCATTAAAAAACGATTGGAATACCAAATCGCAATAAAGGTGATCGGTAGCAACAACAAAAGCGTCACCATGCCTATTAACCAAAGGGTTGAATTTATAGGCTTAAGTGCTTTTTCTTTATTAACAATACCATAAATGTAAATGGATTTTTTAGGGAGTTTAATCAAACTGATTCTTTTTGAATGTATTTTTTCTTGGCTATCTATTTTCCAATAAAGATCGGTGAGATTAATCTCATCTTTATCTGATACATGCAATAATGAGGTACGGTTAAAATGGAAAACATCTTGTCCGTAAACAATTAAAAATTCATTTAATGGGGTTGCCAATTGGTTAACAATGTTTTGCCAAGGATGGGTCAAGATCAAATAACCTGAGATGGTGTTTTGGGGCATGATCGATAAATTTATTGGTACCCGCATGATAATTTGACTATTTAATGTTAAATCGCCTTCTAAGGTCAACTTATGGTTTATTTTTGCCATTTTTGTTATGGCAGTATTGGTTGTGGCGATAATTTTATTTTGATCATTGATTAAAATAAGGTCGCCTGAAAGTTGATAATTTTGTTTGAGTAATTGCAGCGTATTTATGATCCGTTTATCAAGATCATCGGTGATCAAATCGATCATAACGTCGAGTTGCGCCCAAGCATGTAAATTATTTTGTTCGTAGGTTAATTCTTTACCTATGCTGTATGTGGCTAATTCAGTGTTTTGTTGCAGACGTTCACTAACTTGTTCTCTTATTTGATCTGTCCATAACGAATACACGGCAAGAGATATGGTCATGGCGGTATAAATAGCAACACTGGTGATCAGAATAGATAAGCGCCAGCGTAAATTAAGATTTTTATACCATAAAATCATAACGATATTTCACCTAATATATCAATTTTACTATCAATAGCCGGTTTGTGACTGACATAACCTATCGCGCCTTTTACTCGACTAACAAAGAGTATAACGGCTTGTTCTGATTTTTGAATTAAGGGGGGTCTTATACCTCGAAACGACATGCGATCCCAATATTCACTTAATGCAAGCGGTGAGTGGTTAAATATTAAGGTGGAAAATTGAGTACGAACGGGGTTATTCACCGGTAAATTTATAGGGATTATCGTTTGCCCTAATGTTGTTGTTTTTATTTTTAATAAATAATAATCAGCAAAATCTTTACTTTTTTGCATTGCTGAAAATGAGCCTTTATGGCCAATAACATATAAGGTTTCAGCATTAATTGTGATGCTGAACACGGTTAGCGAGAGTAGTATTAATATTTGCTTTATTAATCGCATAATATTACCTAAACATCGCGTTATACGAAATACTGACACTATTATCGTTTATATTTTGACGATTACTACCTGATTTATATTCAACATTAATATTTCCCCAACGTCCTATCCGGTAACGACTACCTAAAATATAACTATTATTATTGTTTTTGTTAGTAATGTTGCTTTGCTTTATTGCGAAGTGAAAATATTCATTTCTAGCATAGACATTCCATTTTGATGTTAGCCGATAACGAGCTTGAAGATAACCACCACCATCCCAACCATTTTCGATAAACGCTGCATCATCAACTATAATTGCATTTTCATCTTCAAAATCGGCAGCATTGTTGTTTTTTATACTGGTGTAAATTAGCTGAGTATCAATATCCCATGATTGGAAGTACCAAACTTTTTGAAAACTAAAAGTAAATCTTTTACTGTTAGTATTTTTTACTTCGGCATACTGAAAATCTAGTGAAGAGCGCGTATCTAAATTATCTGAAAATGTCCAACTGCCACCTAATATTTTATTATAACGTCGGGGATGCTCCGATAAAGGTTTAGGATCAAATTCATCATTAAGTTGCAAATAAACGTCAAAGCGACTACCTGAAATAGCATCAACTAAATGACCATATTCAATACCAGTAATATAATTTGAATAACTATAGGTTGAACTTGCCGGCCGGTTTATCGTCCACACCAAAGGGGCTGCATGGATCAAATTCCAAAAACCAACGGGAGCTAAAAATTTACCAACACGAATTTGATCATTACGATTAATTTTGAAATCGTTATAAAGGCGTTCAAAAATAAAGTTGCCATCGCTTAATTTAGCATTACCTTGGTCTTGCCAGAGAGGTACGGCAAAAAATTCAGCTTCAACAAACGGATTAAGCCATTTATTTACATTGCCTGAGACAAAGATACTTAAATCATCTAACTCAAGTTTTGAGCCACTGCCGTTAGTTGGTATGTCAGCGAGTACTTTTATATAACCTGAAACATCCCAATAATCAGCATAAATATCGCTATTAGTATCGAATGTTTCGAGACTAGCATTATCTTTGCTGTAGCTTGCAAATGCAAAACCGAAACAACAAAGAATAATAGCGGTGAGAGTTCTATTCATGTGATTTTATATTCTGACCATTTAATTTTTTATTATCATAATATTAGCGCTTAAAAAGGGTATTGTACAACGATGAAAAATGAAATTGTATTATAAACACCAATTAATGACAGCTTGACTATTGTTCGTTAAAATTTCATTTGTTTTAGAAAAATGTCGACAACCGAAAAAACCACGATAAGCGGATAAGGGCGATGGATGTGCGGCAGTTAAAAGGTAATGTTTTGAACGGTCAATACATTTTCCTTTTTTTTGTGCATGTGCTCCCCATAATAAAAAGATGATCCCCGTTGTTTGCTCACTGAGTTGTTGGATCAGTTTGTCGGTAAAAATTTCCCAGCCTAAATGTTGGTGAGAATGTGCATGACCTTGCTCAACCGTTAAAACCGTGTTTAACAATAACACCCCTTGCTCTGCCCAAGCCTGTAAATAACCGTGGTTAGGAGGAGTAAAATTTTTGATGTCAGTACCTAACTCTTTATAGATATTTTTTAAAGACGGGGGGATTTTTATGTCTTTTGGTACCGAAAAACTTAGCCCATGCGCTTGATTTGCTCCGTGGTAGGGATCTTGTCCTAAAATAACCACTTTAACTTGTGCAAATGGGGTGCTTGTTAAGGCATTAAATACTTTATTTTCAGCCGGATAAATTGTGATCCCTTGCGCACGTTGGTCGCTAATAAATTGCAATGTTTGTTGAAAATAATCTTGTTTACTTTCGTGATCGATAAGATCTGACCAAGTTGTCATTACCGCAAGCCTATTAGTCTTCTGAATTCACTTAATTAATCACATATTACTTTGCGAAATTAAAATATTCATTAAATTTTTTCAAAAATTATCAGCTTTTCCTATACTGTTGATTGTAAGGACTGTTTTATGTGATGAATGACTTTATTTAGGATAATGGTTGATATAAAAGTGAGCCCAGATTTAATTAGAGTAAAAAAGCAAGTGTATGCAGATGAATTAGTATTAGATTCTGTCTTTAAAGTGTTGCCTGATTTATATTTTTTGATGAATGATAAAGGTATTATTTTAGACTATCGCGCTAATATTAGTGATGATTTGTATGTTAGTCCTGAGCATTTTTTGGGTAAAAAAATGCAAGCGATGTTACCAGAAAAAATTGGTTTGTTATTTGAAGAAAACATTCAAGCCGTACTAATCGACAGTGAAATGATGACCTTTGAATACGAGTTAGAATTAGGGACAGGCATTCAACAATTTCAAGCACGATTATTAAAATTGCCTGAAAGTCGTAATATTATTTCAATTATTCAAAACATTACCGATCGTATTAACACGGAACAAGCGTTAAAAAATAGTGAAGCAATTTATCGGCAAATGTTTGAAAAAAATCAAGCAATAAAATTAATTGTTGATCCTTTTGATGGCCGTATTGTTGAAGCCAATACGGCGGCATTGTCATTTTATGGTTACGATCATCAAGAATTACAATCAAAATTTATCACTGAGCTCAATGTATTATCTCAGCGAGAAATTATTGCTGAAACGCAATTGGCAGAACAAGAAAATCGTATTTTTTGTAATTTTCGTCATAAAACGGCATCGGGGGAAATAAAAGATGTCGAAGTTTATTCTGGCCCGATCACGGTGGCCAATAAAACCTTAATTTATTCTATCGTGCAAGATATCACGATGAAAAAACAGGTAGAGCGAGAATTATTACAAACCGAGTTACAATTTCGTGATCTATTTAATAACATTGATGCAGCTATTTATATAAAGGATTTACAAGGACGATATTTATCCATTAATCGCTATTGTGAAAAAACAATACGAATGAGTGAGAGTGAGGTCAAAGGTAAGACTGATCACGATATTTTTCCAGCAACAGTTGCTGATGTCTATCGACAAAGTGATGTTAAAAGCATTCAACTTGACAGCACAACCACCACTGAAGAAATGGTTGTACAAGACGGTGTTAATGTTTTTTATAGTACCGTTAAGTTTCCGTTAAAGGATAGCATGGGGAAAAGTTATGCGTTTTGCGGTATATCTACCGATATTACGCAAAGGAAACTAGCCGAAGAAAAAATTCTACATCAGGCACATTTTGATGCCTTAACTAAATTACCAAATCGGTTTCTTGCTTTAGACCGATTAGCACAAATGTTAAATGAAGCCGATCGTAACCATGATAAGGTTGCTATTTTATTTCTAGATCTAGACGATTTTAAAAAAATAAATGACTCTCTAGGGCATGAGTCGGGTGATAAATTATTGGTTGAATCAGCGCAACGTCTTAATCATCTTATTCGCAGTTACGATACTGTGGGGCGTTTAGGCGGCGATGAATTTATTGTGTTGTTACGGGGTCTTGATCAAGCGGGTGATGCTCAACCTGTAGTTGAAGCGTTATTACATAAATTTCGTCAACCTTTTAATATAGATAATCGTGAGTTATTTTTAACCATCAGTGTCGGCATTGCAGTTTATCCGGATGATGCGGATAATGCCTCAACTTTACTACGAAATGCTGATGCGGCGATGTATCAAGCTAAAGCACTGGGTAGAAATAATTATTCTTATTTTACGGCAACCATGAATCGTGATATTGCGCGCCGTTTAGCACTTGAAGAACAAATTCGTGGTGCTTTAGAGCGTGATGAATTTGAAGTGTATTATCAGATCCAAATCGATATTAAAACCAATAAAATTATCGGTGCCGAAGCATTATTGCGCTGGCGCAATCTCGTACTAGGAAATGTATCCCCAGATGAATTTATTCCTATTGCAGAGCAAACTGGTTTGATTGTTTCTTTAGGACAGTTTGTGCTAAATGAAGCTTTACAAACAATCAAACAATGGCAGCAACAAAGCGGTGATAAATTAAGAATTGCAGTTAATTTGTCTCCACGTCAATTTAGAGATCCTGAACTGGTCGGTTTTATTGAACAAGCATTAATTGCTGCATCTGTGGCGGCGAGTAGTTTAGAGTTAGAAATCACTGAAGGGGTTTTAATGAGTGGTCATGCCTATATAGATGAGGCACTAGCGTCATTAAGTAAACTCGGTATTATTTTATCGATGGATGATTTTGGCACGGGATATTCGTCATTAAGTTATTTGCGTACCTATCCATTTAATGTGTTAAAAATAGATCGTTGTTTTGTCGGCGGTATTACTAATGATCATGCAGATAAAGAATTGGTTAATGCGACTATTTCAATGTCACATGCTTTAGGTTTAAGTGTTGTTGCCGAAGGGGTAGAAACACGGCAGCAATATAAAATGTTACAAAAGCTGGGCTGTGATATTGCTCAAGGCTATCTGTTTAGTAAACCCATACCTAAAGCTGATCTATTTGCTTTAATAAACAAGTTTACCAAAGTTCGGTTTTTCAGCTAGTTATTGTTTTGTTCTCAGGTACAATATTCAACAAATAATACATTAGTTAACATCGTTTCTTTATGCGCATACTTCACACCTCAGACTGGCACCTTGGACAATATTTTTATGGCAAAAGTCGTCAAGCAGAACATCAACAATTTTTAAATTGGTTAGTAGAACAAATTAAGGAACATCAAGTTGATGCGGTTATTGTTGTTGGCGATATTTTTGATACCGGTACACCACCCAGTTACGCCCGTGAAATGTATTTTGACTTTATTGCTAAAATCGCCAAAATAAATTGCCAACTTATTATCTTGGCGGGTAATCATGACTCAGTAGCAATGTTGGCTGAAGCAAAACAATTGTTAGCGAATTTGGCTGTTGACGTTGTTCCAACTTTAGTGGATGACATTAAACAGCAAGTGCTTTCGTTAACTGATATTAACGGAAAAATTCAGGGGCTTGTTTGTGCTATTCCTTTTATACGCCCTCGTGATCTTTTAAAAAGTAAAGCAAGACAGTCGGCTAAAGATAAGCAGCAGAGTTTACAACAAGCGATCAAGGATCATTATCAAGCCACTTTTAATTATGCGCTTAAAGTCAAAAATGAATTAGCAGATAACAACATTCCGATCATCATGACCGGACATTTAACTACCGTTGGTGTAACCAGTTCCGATTCAGTACGAGATATTTATATTGGCACGCTGGAAGCCTTTGCAGCTAATGCTTTTCCAAAAGCTGACTACATCGCGTTAGGACATATTCATCGCGCACAAATTGTGGCTAAATCTGATCATATTCGTTATTGCGGTTCACCTATTCCATTAAGCTTTGATGAAGCCAAACAAAATAAACAAGTGTTAATGGTTGATTTTAAACAAGGTAAACTTGCTACCATAACGGGTTTGGTTGTGCCATGTTTTCAGTTGTTGGCGATAGTAAAAACTTCCGTGGAACAATTATTTTATGATGTTGAATCTCTGGTATCACAACATGAAGTATTGCTAAAACAATCAGCAAATAAAATGTGGTTAGATATTGAAATTGATAGCGGAGATTATTTACACGATTTGCATGCACACATAGCAAAATTAACTGAAAATTTGGCGGTAGAAATATTGTTAATTCGCCGCAGTAAAAAATCTCGTCAACTAATGATCAGTAACGAAGATAAAACCACGTTAAGCGAATTAACCTTAGCAGAAGTTTTTGATAAACGTCTCGCTTTAGAAGATTGGCAAGGTGATGACAAAATTGCACAAAAAAAACGATTAATTCACTTATTTCAACTGGCACAACAGTCGCTTGAAAATAATATAACGGAGCTTAAAGAATGAAAATTTTAAGTTTACGTTTTGAAAATATAAATTCGTTAAAAGCTTCTTGGCTAATAGACTTCACTCGCGCACCGTTTGCTAGCAGCGGTTTATTTGCTATTACCGGTGCTACCGGTGCAGGAAAAACAACAATTTTAGATGCGTTATGTTTGGCGCTATATCATCAAACGCCGCGCTTAACGGTATCGAAAAAGCATAATCAGTTAATGACCCGCCATACCGCACACTGCATGGCTGAAGTTGAATTTGAAGTAAAAGGGCAGGGTTATCGAGCCTTTTGGAGTCAAAAACGCGCGCGTAATAAAGTTAACGGTAATTTGCTCGAACCTGTTGCTGAATTAGCTAAGCTTGATGGTACGATCATTGCCGAAAAATTAAAAATGGTACGGTCTGAAATCGCACGTATTACCGGTTTGAATTTTTCTCGTTTTACTAAATCAATGATGCTTTCTCAAGGTGAGTTTGCTGCCTTTTTAAATGCACCGGCTAATGAACGGGCAGAATTATTAGAAGAGCTTACTGGAACTGAAATTTATGGTTTGATTTCACAACAAGTATTTGACCAACATAAGCAGAAACAACAAAGTCTCAACTTATTACAAGCAAAAAGTCAAGGAGCTGATTTGTTAACGGCTGAGCAAATAGTTGAAATTGAACAGAATTTAGCACAATTAGCAAGCCAAGAAGCGGATTTATTAAATACTCAAAAAAAACTTCAGCAAGCATTGTTATGGCAACAAAAAAAACAGGCACAGCAAAAACAATTATTACAAGCACAGCAAGCATCCATAGTGGTGGAGCAAAAGGCTGAATTAGTTGCTGACGATTTACAACAATTAGCCTTATGTGAACCAGCGGAGTTATTACGTGCACAATATCAACAACAACAAAATTTTCTTGTTCAACAACAAACCCAGCAACAACAATATGAACAGCTTATTAATCACTTAAAAAATAATGCTCAAACAGTTGAACAATTAACTAAGCAAGCATCTAGTTTACAAAATAAGCAACAACAACAAACACTTGAATTTACGCAAACGGAAAATTTAATTGTCGAAAAAATATTACCATTAGATAACAGCATTACTAATCTGGATCAGCAATTATCTCTCATTAATGAACAACTAAAAAATACCGAGCAAATTAAAAATAAGGTATTAGCGCAATTATCAGCAAGCCAACAGCAACAAAAAACCGTGCAACATAGTGTTGCTGAGCATGCTCAATATATACACGATCATCAATATTGTGCATATATGGCAGAACAACTGCCGTTATGGCAAAATCAGTTTGCTAACATTAATCAACAGCAAGTAGATATTGCTGCTTTAACCACGGATCTACAGGCATGTAAAAATAAGCAACAAAGTACTATAATTGAGCAACAACAGCAGCAAAAACAATTAATTACTCTTGAACAGCAGCAAAAAAAAGGTGTTCAGCAATTAACACAAACTGAGCAAAATAAAGTAAGTTTGTTAAGCCAATACAATATTGATGATGTACAATATTTATTGGATGAATTAGCTAAATATCAAACAACACAGCCAATACAAACACAAGCGTGGCAAAACGCACAACGTTTACAAATATTATTGAACGAGCAACAAGAGCAGCACTTAACGCAAACTCAGTTAAATGTTCAATTAACAAAAAACACGCAGCAATTACAACAATGTCGTCGTGAATATGGTCACATAAAACAACAACTAGATGATGTTGAACGACTTATTAATCAGCAAAAAACCATTATGGCGCTGAGTGAACATCGTGCTAATTTACAAGCAAAGCAAGCTTGTCCGTTGTGTGGTTCGTTAGATCATCCCGCGATAGAAGATTATCAACAGCTTAATATTAATGATACACAGCAACGTCAAATAGAACTGAACAAAAGTTTACAACAACTTGAGTTACAAGGTAATAAATTAAATAAACTAGAAGGTCAGCAACAAGCACAGTTAAGTGCATTAGCACAACAACAGCAACTAAATCAAAGTGAACAAGCGGATATAACTAAATTATGGCCGGTACAAGTCGAACAATTAGCCGTTATTGATGATAAGATTAAAAACCTTGATATTAAGCAGATCAAAACGCTTGCGCAATTTTTTGAACAATATCAGCACAAGTATAAAAATTTAACTATTTTAAGTCAGCAAATTTATCAGTTAGATCAACAAATAGAACAACATAAACAGCATTTAAGTGGCTGTGAAAAAAGTGTCTTGGCTGCGAATAATCAGTTAAATAGGCTTGTTGAGCAGTTAGCTCAGCTTGAACTTAATGCTGATCACTGCGCAGAGCAGCTTAGCAAAAAACAACAGCTATTAAATCAACTCATCACGACTGTCAGTCAAAGTATTACTGCGTTAGAGGTAAAATTTTCAACCGACTTACTGAACTCGGAGTTAACGGTTGCAGAATTAGTAACGAACAAAGAAATTGCTCAGCAATGGTGGCAACGCCAGCAACAATTAGTACTTAGTTATCAACAAATTATAACTGATAAGGCTCAACAGCAGCAAAAACTTAACGAGCTAGAACAACAAATCGCTGTACAAAACGAACAACAAAAGCAAGCTGAGATACAAGATAGTGCTTTGCATGAGCAGGCTGATCAGTTGCAACAACAATACCAGCAATACCAGCAACAGCGTCAACAATTATTTGCTGATAAAAATGTGGCGCAAGTGCGCCAAGAGATTGAGCAAAAACGACAAAACGGCCAGCAACAGTTAACTGAACTACAAACTAAACTTGAACAACAACAACAAAACTTGCAACATCAGCAAGGGCAAGAGCAAGCTTGCAATCAACAATTGCTACAATTAAACGACGCTCTACAACAAAGTCAGCAACACTGGCAACTGTCTTTACAAAACAGTATTTTTAATGATCAACAAGAATTTATTACTGCGCTTAAAACACCAGAGCAACGCCAACAATTACAATTACTAGCAAAATCGATTGCTAGTGAACGGGAACAAGTGCAAACGTTAATTACGCAAGCACAACATTTGCTTGCCCAACTAGAGCAACAAGCCCAACAAGAAAATATTGAAATGATTGAATTAACCGCATTAGAGCAGCAATTGGCTTTAATTGTTACTGATCTTAAATCAATACAACTTGATCAAGGACAATTGACACAAACCTTAAAACATGATCAAAAAATACGTTTACAACAACAAAAATTACAGCAACAAATAACTGAACAGCAGCAAATACTTACAGATTGGAATCACCTTAATGGTTTAATTGGCTCTGCCGATGGCGCTAAATTTAGAAAGTTTGCACAGGGATTAACACTAGCGCACTTAGTTTATTTAGCTAATAAACAATTAGATCGTTTATATGGACGTTATCAATTGCAATGTCAAAACACTGATAGCTTAGCGTTAGCGGTATTAGATACATGGCAGGGGGATAGCGTGCGCGACACTAAAACATTATCGGGTGGCGAAAGCTTTTTAGTTAGTTTAGCTTTAGCATTAGCATTGTCTGACTTAGTTAGTGCAAAAACGAGTATTGATTCTTTATTTTTAGATGAAGGTTTTGGTACCTTAGATAATGATACCTTAGAGGTGGCGTTATCGGCTTTAGACAATCTTAATGCCAGTGGTAAAATGATCGGCGTGATCAGTCATGTTGAAACGATGAAAGAGCGCATTGCGGTTCAAATTAAAGTAAAAAAATTAAGCGGCTTAGGCATAAGTTGTTTAGATCAACAATTTCGTTTTAATACTTAGGTTAGTTGATGATTTTTATCGTGAATAACTGACCGTTAATCGAGTTTTCTTTTACCTTTTTAAAATTACTGCTAAGGTAAGTTATCGAAAATAAAACAAAAAAGACCCTTTCAATGAAATTAATTAATCTT
>CAZVPC010000025.1:0-19042 GCA_964629005.1 uncultured Pseudoalteromonadaceae bacterium
TAGGATACAAGATCAAAACAGCGTTGCTCCAATCGAGCGCGAATACTACAGTAATTTAATATTAAAGCAAGTGTTATTAGTGCTGCTTTATCAATAGCTCCAATGATCCAATTGCTATATCTCACATTATGTTGGTAAAAAATAAACAAAAAGATCGGGTAAAATACCTAACACAATGCCTGTTATGGCAAATAAGGTGATCACAACACCCGAAAGTATGGGTATAGTAATAACAGTATTGTCTCGATCAGCGCTAATGTTATCGCCAACATCATCTGTTGGCTCAAATAAAACAAAAATAATGCGTAAATAATAAAACAATGCAATACCACTGCCCGCAATTAACGCGCTAACCAGCAACCATAAATGTTGTTGTGTGGCTTGAGTTATTAAATAAAATTTACCGATAAAGCCCATTGTTAAAGGAATGCCCGCAAAACTCAAAATGCTGATGATCACGGCTGTGGCTAACAAGGGTTTTTGCCAGAATAGTCCTTGCCAATCAGATATTTCAAGGTGTTTATCTAACTCATTTGCTTGTTTAGAAACAATGATCACCATAAAAACAGACAGACTGGCAATAACATAAGCAACTAAATAAAACAAGGCAGCTTGCCAAGCAAAAGCTATCGATTGGCTTGAAGTGATCAATAATACAATTAACAAATAACCCATGTGAGCAATAGATGAAAAACCAAATAAACGTTTTAAGTTAGTTTGCCGCAGCGCTAATACATTACCTATTAGCATAGATAACACAGCTATTATACTAATGATTTCAACGAGGGTAGCATTGTTAAAATTATCTAAACTAAACCAATATTTTATCAGTACCGTAAAAATAGCCACTTTAGATACCGTTGCTAACAACATAGTAACCGGTGTTGGTGCTCCTTGATAAACATCGGGAGTCCAATAATGAAAGGGTACTAGCGACAATTTAAAACTCAAGCCAAGTAGAAATAAAACCACACCTGCGGTATATAAATTAGTTAAAGTTAAATGATCACTTGGCAAGGTAAAGCTGAGGCTACCTGTAATGCCGTATATATAAGCGATACCAAGCAACATAAAACTTGAAGCTGTTGCGCTTAAAATAAGATACTTAAAAGCACTTTCCAAACCATATTGACTGTCACGTAAATAGCCAACCATGCCAACCAAAGCAATACTCACTAACTCAAAGCCTAAAAATACACTGGCAAAATGATCGCTGACCACTAAAATTGCGGCACCAAAAACAACCAATTGCAATAATAAATAATATTCATCATGTACTTCCGTATGCGTTGATAAATAAAAGCCACTAAAAATAGCGATCACTGTGGCAGAAATCAAGATCAATGCTAAAGAAAACAATCCATAACTATCAACTTTTAATAGCGTTGTTACTTGAATAGCAGAAAGATCCCAAAGTTCAAAAACAGCAAATAGCGCTAAAATAAAAATTAACACGGTAAAATTTAAAATCAAGATTTTTGTGCGTTTCCATGCCACTAATAACATGGTTAATACAATGCCAAATGAAAGAATAAGTTGTGGCGCTAGCGCAACTATCATTGCCTGATCCATTACAATTTCTCCGTCAATATGGTTAATTTATTATTCAGCTCAGCAACATCTGACGGAGCCACACTTGATGTTTTTCCGATAATATGAACGTGACTTGGCTGCTTTTGCACTGTTTGCCAATCAATTTTGCGTAACAGAGTATTTGGAAATAGACCAATAATAATAAGCAAGGCGAGTAACGTTGCTGAGACCAAATTTTCTCGTAAAGAAAAATCGCTGATCGTCTGTTTTTGTTTGCCTTGAAAACTTGATTGAAATAAATACATGCCATAGATAGCAGAACCAATCAAGCCCAACGCGGCAAACATAACCGCAACAGGAAATGTTTGGTAGGCACCAACCAAGCTTAAAAATTCACCGATAAAATTTGCTAATCCCGGCAAACCAAATGCGGCTGCGGCAAAAGCTAAGGCAAAGCCCCCCATACGCGGCGCACTGGTCCAAAAACCGCCCATGTCTGTTAATGAACGTGAGTGAATACGACAATATATCATGCCCGCCATTGAGAACAAGGCGGCACTACTTAAGCCATGAGCAACCATAGTTAACACTGCGCCCTGATAGGCAATAGCATTAAATGAGAACAAGGCCAACATCACAAACCCCATGTGACTGATACTACTATAAGCCACTAAACGTTTAAAATCTTGTTGCGCAAAAGCCATTTTTGCACCATATAAAATACTCACCACAGCTAAAATGCTGGCGATAGGAGCAAATTGTTGACTGGCTTGTGGAAATAATAAGATAACAAAGCGGATCAGTCCGTAGGCTCCTGTCTTTAACAAGACTCCCGCGAGTAAAACACTTCCCGCTGTTGGTGCTTGTGTATGTGCATCGGGTAACCAAGAATGCACCGGAACAGAAGGGAGTTTAACGGCAAAAGCAATAAAAAAGCCGAGCATGATATAATAAGCAGTATTTTCTTCAAGGTTTAACATTTGCCAGTCATGGTAATAAAAACTTAAACGACCAAACTGCTGGTAATGTAAATAAGCCATGGTGATTATTGCCACCAACATTATTAAACTGCTGATTTGCGTAAAAATAAAAAATTTTATCGCCGCAAAATGACGCTGTTCATGTCCCCAAATAGCAATAATTGCAGTCATCGGCAATAACATGACTTCCCAGAAGAAGAAAAACAAAAACATGTCGATCGCTGTAAACACACCAATTATGCCAACAATACTGGCAAGTAGGTTAAAGTAATAAAAACCCACATTCGTTTGAATTTCATCCCACGACACTAAAATACAAATTAGCGTTAAAAACAAGGTTAAAATAACTAAAATAATGCTCAAACTATCAAGCGCTAAGGCAAACTCAATATTAAAACTGTTGATCCAATCAATTCTAACAATCGGTGTAAAAACGCTAAAGTCTTGCCCTGAAAACAACGTGGCACTAATAAAAAACACTAAAAATAGCGCAACGGAAATTAACGAAAACCAACGAGCAAAATGTTTGATTTTGTTTTCCATATACCAAGCTAAAATGCCACAAACTAGCAAGCCAAGCATCACAATTAATAACATCATAACAACACGACTCCTAGTAAAAAGACCACCGCAAGCCCTAATGTGGCTGCATACCAACGTAAACCACCCGTTTGAGTTGCAACTAAAGCATCACGCCATAAGTCAACATACCAACGCGTACTCATGATCAACTGATCAAAAATATCTCGTCGATTCAAGCGAGCAATAAAACAGAACGGTTTAACTAAAATAGTTTGATATAAGGCATCAAAACCTAAGCCATTAAGACAAAATGTTTTAATTTTACTCGGCTGATAATTAAGCTCTTGACCATCATTGTTACGATAGTCAGCAAAATAAAACCATGAGAAAATAATACCAATAAAAGGTGTTGCTACCGCTACTGGCTCTAACCAATTTGGCTCTGCGGATGTCGCACCTTCTACAACCGTTAACGTGTGAAAAACCGTGTCAAGATTTACATTAACCAGACCAGCAAACAGACCACCTAATAAGGCTAAAATGGCTAATAAAACCAACGGCAAACGCATGATCAGTGAAAAATCGTCATTAACTTGCTCCTTGCTATGCGCCTTACCACGATAACGACCTAAAAAAGTCAAGAAAAACAAGCGACAACTATAAATACTAGTTAATAAAGCACCTAATATAGCGCACCACCATAGTGCAGGACCTGCGGTCGTAGAATTCCACAAGCTAGCAATAATCGCTTCTTTAGAAAAATAACCGGATGTCCCTGGTAAAGCGATTAAGGCAAGCAAGCCAATCGCAAATAATGCAGTTTCAATGGGTAGTTTTTTCAATAAACCACCCATCTTAAATATATCTTGTTGATGATGTAGCGCTAATATTACGGAACCTGCGGTTAAGAATAATAACGCTTTAAAAAAGGCATGGGTCATTAAATGAAAAACACCATCTGCCCACGCTCCCGCACCAAGTGAAAGCATCATGTAACCAATTTGACTCATAGTAGAGTATGCTAACACCCGTTTAATATCGGTTTGTGCTAACGCAGCAAAACCCGCCATAAGTAAGGTTAAACCACCAACCCAAGCAACATAAGTCATTACCTCAGGCGCTAACAAGAAAAGACCATGCATACGAGCAATCAAATAAACCCCTGCGGTTACCATAGTGGCCGCATGGATCAAGGCACTCACCGGTGTCGGTCCAGCCATGGCATCTGGCAGCCAAGTTTGCAAAGGTAACTGCGCTGATTTGCCAACAGCACCACCGAGTAATAATAAAGCGATCCAGTAAACTTGCTCATTGCCAACCTGCCATTTAACTTGAGCTAAGTTAGTTATGTTAACGATGTTAAGTTCACCTAAGCTACTAAATAACATAAATAATGCAATTGCCATTGCGGTATCACCAATACGTGTAACAATAAACGCTTTTTTTGCTGCCATCGCATTATTTTCATCTTGGTACCAAAAGCCAATCAACAAAAAGCTACATAAGCCAACACCTTCCCAACCTAAATAAAGCAACACTAAATTATCAGCTAAAACCAATAGCAACATGGCCACAATAAATAAATTCATATAAGCCATGAAGCGACTGAAATTTTCATCTGACTTCATATAACCCGCTGCATAAAGATGAATTAATGCGCCAATACCTGAAACCACAGAGATCATCACTGCTGATAAACCATCTAAGTAAAAAGCAAAGTTAACATTACTGCTAACAGCTTCAGTGTTGCTTAAACTGAACCATTGCCACAACTGTACCGTGATCACTTTTGTTTCACTGTTTAACAGTTGCTCAACAACGATCAAAGATGAAAAAGCACTTAAAAAAACCGCACCAACACTTAATATTGCAGCAACGGTCCAAGACAAACGTTTACCAAAGATGATCAGTATTAAAAAACTCATTAATGGATAAAATGGTAGCCAAGCAAGTACAGTCATGGTTAACCCCTCAACTTATTCAGTAGATCAATATCAAGTGATTTTAAACGCCGCTGCATTCGAATCAGTAATGCTAATCCCACGGCAACTTCAGCAGCAGCCAAGGTTAAAATCAAAATAAACATTACTTGACCATCGGCTTGTTGCCAAACACTGCCAGCACCAATTAAGCCCACACCAACAGCATTTAACATGACTTCTAAACTCATCAGAATAAACAAGGTGTTTTTACGAGAAATGACACCAATAAAACCAATGACAAACAAACTGGTCGCTAAGAACAAAATATGTTCTAAAGGCAAAGTGATCATAAATGGCCTCCTTGGTTATCTGGTTTGGCAAAATGATAACCTGCCACTAAACCGGCTAATAATAAGAAGGATGCTATTTCAACAGCGAGCAAATAAGGGCCATAGAGCAAACTACCCACTTGTTTCGCACTGATATGACTTACCGTGGTTGAAATATTAGTTGATAGGCTATTAATGACGTAGATCAATTCAACTAACAGCACCCCAGCTAACGTACTTGGTCCAATCCAAATAGCTAAGCCCTTTATTTTTGGGGAATGTTTTTCTTCATCTTCGGCTAAGCCAAACATCATGATCGCAAAAACAAACAAAACTAATATCGCGCCAGCATAAACAATTACCTCTAAACCAGCCGCAAACGGAGCCCCCATAAAATAAAAACAAACCGCGACCGCCAGTAAAGACACAATTAAATATAATAAAGAATGAACGGCATTTTTCCCCATAACCACCTTGACACTGGCAATAATGGCGATGGTTCCTGCCAAATAAAATAAAAATTCGAGCGGATACTGAGTCACAGTGTTCATGGCATTAACCCCTTTATATCAATGGGTGGTTTTTCTTGTTCTCCTTGCCCTTTAGCTTTATTTGCAATGGCAATACCTGATTGTTGATAAAAACTGTAATCAGGATATTTACCTGAACCTTTGATCAACAAATTTTCTTTTTCGTAAACTAAGTTTTGTCGTTCATATTCAGCTAATTCAACATCAGGGGTTAGTTGTATAGCATAAGTAGGACAAGCTTCTTCGCAAAAACCACATAAAATACAACGAGAAAAATTGATACGGAAAAATTCAGCTCGTTTTCGACCATCATCATCAATCACTTGCTGCAAAGCAATGCAATCTACCGGACACGCAACGGCACATAAATTACAAGCTACACAGCGCTCTTGTCCATCAGGATCTCGAGTTAAGACGATACGGCCTCGATATCTTGGTGCTAAATATGGTTTTTGCTCTGGGTATTCAACGGTATCGGCTTTAGTAAAAGTATGTTTTAGCACTAACCACATAGTTCGTAATTGACTGATCATACTAGCTTCCTTATTACCGTTGGTGTTAAGAAGATGTTATGCAAAAATAAGTCACTCATATTAGTCCCCCTAGCCTTAAGGCAGCGGTTACCAATAAGTTAAGTAAAGCTAATGGCAACATGACCAGCCAACCAAATGATAACAGCTGATCAAAGCGTGGGCGTGGCAGTGATGTTCTTAATAAGATAAAAAACAAGACAAAAACAAATACTTTGAGAATAAACCACACTAAAGGTGGTAACCAAAAAGAGAGCGGTTCTGGCATTAACCAACCACCAAAAAATAAAGTTACGGTCATCGTTGAAATTAACGTAACCCCTAAATATTCACCTAAAAAAAACAAGGCAAATTTCAAACCAGAATATTCAGTATGAAAGCCCGCCGTAAGCTCGGTTTCTGCTTCGGGCAAATCAAACGGTAAACGGTGACTTTCAGCAATACCGGCAATGAGAAAAACAAAGAAACCAACAAATTGTGTGGTCACTAACCAAGAATCTTGCTGTGCTAACACTATTTCACGTAAATTAAAGCTACCCGTTAATAACACCACCCCCATCACTGACAAGCCCATAAACACTTCATAACTCACGGTCTGAGCCGCAGCACGCATACTACCTAGCAACGCATATTTTGAATTTGAAGACCAACCCGCTAACACTACTCCATAAACGGCCAAGGATGTCATTGCTAAGAAAAACAATAAACCAATATTGAGATCTGACACGCCAATATCTGGCGTAAAAGGCACGACAGCAAAACTCATTAATACCGTCATCGCTGAAATAAGCGGTGCTAAAATAAAAACAAATTTATCACTAAACGGTGGCACCCAATCTTCTTTACCCAAAATTTTAAGTAAATCAGCCATTGACTGTAGAATACCAAAGGGTCCAACCCGATTAGGGCCTAGCCGGTCTTGCCAGATACCAATCATTCGTCGTTCAACCCAAACCAACATTGCTGCAATAGGGATCAGTAAAACAATAATTATCGTCATTTCAACAATGGTCCAAATAACTTCAAGCATCGTCTAACCCTCCTGACATTAAGCGAATCGGCACATGCTGATCGTTTTGTTTCAAACGTTTTAAAATAGCGTGCTTTTGTTGTTCAGCTTGTTGGTGTCGAGCAATTTGCTGTTGTTGATGTTGAACACTTTCGGCATCGGTGGCCGCGTGTAATTTAATCGCACAATTATTAATAACCAGAGGCAACTCAAACACCGCGCCATTCACTAAATTTTTAGGTAAATTGTCATTAATTTTCAATTCAGCACAACAAATATGACCCGAAATATCAAGTGATAAAATTTGCTGTGCTTGCCAATTATTTTCTGTCGCTAATTCTGAAGATATTTCAATAATATTACCCGAGAACATCATCACGAATTCAGGATTAAAACGTGCCTGCCGTTCAGCTAAAAACCACGGTATATTTGCGACAAAAACAAGTTCTTGCTCAGTATCATTTTCTAATTCAACAACAGTACTATCATTACTCCACAGTTCGCTAAGTTGATCATCAAACGTAAACATTAACCAGTTAGCTGGATGTGGGTGTTTTAATTCACCATTAATCTGTTGTTGATGCTGTAAAATTGCTTGATTAGAATTCCAACTAGGTGCCCAAGTGTATGGCATATCGTCACTAGCACCGGCAGATAACCCTTCCATAGAAAAATTTAAATAATCATGTTTACTTTTTTCTGTACCGGTTTGAGTGGTTTTAGCTTCATGAACCGATTGATTCGCCATCAGCGAGGTTCGACCGCTAGCTCGATGAGTTTGCCGTGCAATGCCTTTATCTGAACTCACAAGTTGATCTTTATTATCTTTTTGTCCTTGTATAATCTGTACCGCCCATGATTCACCTTGATCGGCAAAATACTGATGTAATTGCCTTAACGAAGTAAAATAGAGTTCGTTTTGCACAAACAAAATTTTAGCTAATAACGATAACCAGCGCCAATTATCCATGATCGGTAAAACGGGCGCGTGTGCGGGATAAAAAGCCTGCAAAACACCTTGATAATTAACAAAATGTCCGCCACTTTCACTGACAACACCAACAGGCATAACCATGTCGGCTAACTCTGTAACAACACTTTTGCTATGATCTAAAACCAATAACGTTTTACAATGCTGGCGCAGTTGTTCACGCTGCGGTAATGATAATTGCTCAAGATCTTGTTCAAGTAAAATCAAACTGTCAGCTTGCTCGTTAACTAAACAAGCAATGACTTGTTCCATCGACAAACTTTGTTCATTTAACAAATACAAGTTTCCAACACTGTTACATTGTGGGGCAACCACCACTAACTCAGGTGAAAGCGCTAATTTATCACTTGCCAAACAAGCCATTAAACGTTCAACTGCCGCTAATAAACTTGCATCTTGCGAACTTAACCCAGTGATAATTAATGGTTTTTCAGCTAGTTTTAATGCAGCAACCAGTTCCTTTAAAAAAGGTTGTGTGTTGACATCAAGTTCAATATTTTCAGCCGTTAAATTACCGTCTAACGCTAAGGTTTCGCATAAGTCATTAATGCAACTAACCAGTTGTTTCGGTTTTAATATCAAGGCTTGTTGCGCTGACTCGTCAAATTGAGTGCTCTGTGACTGTAGCGAAAATAACGGGGTTAACAAATCACCCGCATATGTACGTACGGCAGAGTCTTGCCAATATTTAACTCCGATAGTTGATGCTTTATCGAGACCTGCATTACGCAAAGTTTGTAACACCGACAAGGCTAATCGTGGCGCGGTTTGGTGAATATTTTCAGCAATAATTAACACCAAATCATTTTGTTCAACCGTATGTAAACTCTCTTGTGGATACTGTGCTAATAATTGCTTGTGTTGCACCGCCAAGCGCATTTCATTATTGCTATAACCAAGCGAGAAATTTTCTCGTCCGACTAAATACTTTAAGAAACGATTACCTTCAAAAGAGCCCCGCGCTGAACCTATACCAATAAAGCGTTCTTGGCGATGATGTGCCAATTTTTTCGCTAAGGCTAATTCACTAACCACTTCGTTTTCTTTTAAGGTGATCCCTTTGATTTGTTTGATGCGTTGCTCTGCGTTAACAAAACCAATACCAAAACGTCCGCGATCACAGAGAAAATAGCTATTTATATCAAAATTATAACGATTCATTACTCGTCGAACACTGCCATATCGTTCACCAATGCTAGTATTACAACCAACAGAGCAATGACTACAAATAGATGGCGCTGATTGAAGATCCCATTTACGAGTATAATGACTGGAAAACAATTTATTAGTGAATACTCCTGTCGGACAGACTTCAACTAAATTACCGGCAAATTCACTGGCGAGAACACCATCAGTTTGTCTACCAAAATAAACCTGATTTCTTGAACCATAAACACCAAAGTCTTTACCTCCAGCATAGTCTTTATAAAAACGAACACAGCGATAACAGGTAATACAACGGTTCATTTCATGGCCAACCAATTCGCCTAAATATTGGTTGTTAAAAGTACGTTTTTGACCTTGATAATTACGTTTACTATGGCCGGTCATTACGGTCATATCTTGTAAATGACATTCACCACCTTCAGCACAAACGGGGCAATCGTGCGGATGATTAGTCATCATCGCGCTGATCACTTGTTCACGAAATTTACTCGATGATTTGTCACGCAAGCCAATTCTCATACCATGATTAACGGGTGTCATGCACGACATTACCATACGACCACGAGTATCATTTTCATCTTGATACTGCGTTACTGCACATTGTCGACACGCACCAACAGAGCCCATTGATGGATGCCAACAAAAATAAGGTAAATTTAACTGTTGCGATAATACCGCAGCTAACAAGTTATTATCTTGTTCAACTTGATACGCAACATCATCAACATAAATAGTTATTTGCTCTTGTTTAACTTGATCGTTTTTCTCTTTGCTACTTTTACTCATGATGAATGCCCTCTTTCATAAGGACAACAGCCACCCGCAATATGTTGCTCAAAGTCATCATGAAAATATTTTAGTGCGCTTTTGAGTGGCTCAACGGCTCCCGGTGCTAATGCACAATGCGTTTTTCCTAACCACATGAAATCACATAAATCGTTCAAGGTATCAAGATCAGCTAATTTACCCTGCCCTTGTTCAATACGCGTTAAAACCTCAACTGCCCAAGGTGTACCATCACGACATGGAGTACACCAACCACATGATTCTTGAGCAAAAAATCTCAATAAATTTAACACCATAGCGACTGGACAATTTTGATCATCCAAAACAATTAACCCGCCCGTGCCTAATCGACTGCCCGCTTTGCCAATTGAATCAAAATCCATTGGGGTATCAAGATGTTCTGGCAGTAAAAAATCAGTTGAGGCGCCACCGGGTAACAAGCCTTTAAGCTTTAAGCCATCAAGCATACCACCGCCATGTTGGTACAAAACTTCACGAATGGTTGCCCCCATCGGCAACTCCCATGTGCCAGGATTTTTGATCCGTCCAGAGGCGGCATAAATTTTAGTCCCCGCATCACTGTTTGGTGATAAGTCTTTAAACCACTGAGCACCATTCTTAACAATATGCGGTATATTACTTAACGTTTCGACGTTATTTACTATGGTGGGTTTACCAAACAAGCCACTAACTTGCGGAAACGGCGGTTTTGCTCGAGGATTAGCCCGTTTTCCTTCTAAAGCATTGATCAAAGCCGTTTCTTCACCACAAATATAGCGCCCTGCACTGGTATGCACATATAAATTTAGAGAGAAATTACCACCTTGAATTTTGTCTCCCAACCACTTTGCTTGATACGCCTGATCGATTGCCGCCTGTAAACGCTGAGCAGCAAGATGATACTCACCTCTTAAAAAAATATAGGCGCGGTTCGCTCCGATGGTATAAGCAGAAATGATCATCGCTTCAATTAGCTGATGCGGAACACCTTCAAGTAACATTCTATCTTTAAACGTACCGGGTTCCATTTCATCAGCATTACAAACTAAATATTTAAATTCAGGGGCTTGCTCGGGGTTGTCTGCAAACATGGGGACACAACTCCATTTCATACCCGTAGGAAAACCAGCACCGCCACGCCCTTTTAATCCTGACTCTGTAACCAAATCAAGTACTTGTTTAGGGCTATAATCATGCAAAGCTTTACTTGCACCTACATACCCTCCTTGGGCTTGATATTCGTTAATATCAAGCGGTTTTTCAATATTAACTAAATGTGTTAACGGGTGAGACAAAGCATTATTCATCAGTAAGCTCCTCCGTAATTTTTGATTGCTGTTTTAAGGTGTCTAACACCGCAATGGCTTTTTCTGGAGTTAAATATTGATAATGAACTTTACCAATCATCATCACTGGCGCCTTATCACAGCCACCCAAACAAACATTTGACAGTAAAGTAAACAGACCATCTTCAGTAGTTTGTCCATAATCTATTGATAAATGTTGTTTAATTGCGGTAAGTAATTCCGCATAGCCAGTTAAATGACAACTAATACTATCGCAAAGATGGATAACATAACGGCCAACAGGTTGACGATAAATAAGATTATAAAATGTTGCCACCTCTTCTAATTGCGCACTCGGCATATTGAGCAGATCAGCAATAGCATAAAGACTTTCATCACTCACCCAGCCACGAGCAGCTTGCACCACCTTTAGTGCTTCTATTCCCGCCGCTTCACGCCGTTCCATAATACTGACTTCATGCTCAATTTCAGCGATTTCTGCTTTGCTCAAATAATAAGAAAAATCTATCTTGGTCGTTTTTATTATTTTCATATATGACTCCACAAACTATACTTCCTTGACTGCTTCACACCTTCAACTGCTTCACACCTTCAATGAACTTCTTGTTAACAAGCGATGAAAATCATCGATCAACATCCGCCATGACATAATCAACACTCCCTAAAGTAGCAATTAAATCAGCAACCATTTGTCCTTTACTGATCAATGGCAACATTTGCAAATGAGCAAAACTCGGAGTGCGAATACGAGTACGATAACTCATGGTGCTGCCATCACTGATCAGGTGATAAGCCATAATGCCTTTAGTTGCTTCAACCGCTATAGAAACTTCACCTGCGGGGATCACCGGTCCCCAAGATACGTTGACAAAATGCGGGATCAAGGTATCAATATCTTTCATAGTGCGATTTTTATCTGGTGGTGTGGTTTGCGGATGTTCAGCTTTAATTGGACCTTCGGGCATATTTTCTAAGCATTGTTTAATAATACGAATGCTCTGCCGCATTTCATCAACACGTACCCGACAGCGATCATAACAATCGCCCTTATTACCCGTTGGCACTTCAAAATCAAATTGATCATAACCACTATAAGGACGTTGTTTTCGTAAATCCCAAGAAAAACCCGTTGCACGTAAACCAGGTCCTGTAACACCCCATTCAATTGCTTCTTTAGCGCTGTAAGCACCAATATCAACAGTACGGCGTTTCAATAATGAATTTTGCATCACCATTTTTTCGTAAATGTCTAATCGCGCCGGCAAATATTCAACATAATCTCGTACTAATTTATCCCAACCCTTAGGTAGATCAGACGCAATGCCACCAATACGAAACCAACTAGGATGCATACGTGCTCCGGTAAACGCTTCGATAATAGCAAAGAGTTTTTCTCGATCTATAAACATATAAAAAATGGGCGATAACAAACCAATATCTTGAGCAAAGGTGCCGTAAAATAACAAATGAGACAATATTCTAAACATTTCCGATGTCATTATTCGAATAACTTTGGCACGATCCGGTACCGTAATTCCCGCTAGTTTTTCTACTGCCATCACGTAAGGGAAGTTGTTCATAACGCCCCCTAAATAATCAATACGATCGGTATAAGGAATATAACTGTGCCATGACTGGCGTTCGCCCATTTTTTCTGCACCGCGATGGTGATAACCAATATCTGGCACACAATCAACAATTTCTTCGCCATCCATTTGCAAAACAATACGAAATGCCCCATGAACACTAGGATGATTAGGACCAAGATTTAAAAACATAAAATCATTTTCTTTATCTTGGCGTTTCATTCCCCAAGCTTCAGGATCAAACTGTAATGCCTCTTGTTCTTTGTCTTGCTGGTAGCTTGGTAAAGTAAAAGGATCCATCTCGGTTGCTCGCGCCGGATGCGTTTTTAATAATGGATGTCCTTGCCATGTTGGTGGCATTAAAATACGCGTTAAATAGGGATGTCCATCAAAAATAATACCAAACATATCCCAAATTTCACGCTCATACCAATTAGCATTGGGCCAAAAAGCACAAACACTAGTTAAGTGTTTATCCGCAGCACCTATTGCAACTTTAATACGAATATCTTGGTTACGTTCATAACTGCGTAAATGATAACTCACTGTAAAATCAGTAACATGTAATGCTTTGTGAGTTCGTTCTGTTTCGTCTATACCCGCAATATCAAAACAAAAATCGAAGGGTTTATCTAATTCAAAACGTGCCACCTGCATGAGCGCATTGAGTTGCGATTTATCTATCCAAAAACTTGGTACATCATCAACAATATTCTCTATTGCAGTAACTAACCTTAAAGATAAGTCAGGGACTATCGCTAAAATTTCATCAACGATAGGCAGGTTATTTGGCATTTGCCAGTCTTGACTAGCATTTAGATTGATTTTTTCCATAATGAACCCTCAGCAGTGATCTGGTGAATCAAGATTAGTAACTTGCATCCGAGAATCGTTTTTAATATCCCGTAACGAAGGTTTAGCAATTTGACTCACCGACTGCTCACCAACCACCCAGCTAAGTGGTCGAGGCTGATGTTGAATGGTATTTTGTAACAACAGCAACCCTTCTAACAATGCCTCAGGACGAGGTGGACAACCGGGAACATAAACATCAACTGGAATAAATTTATCAACCCCTTGAACAACACTATAAATGTCGTACATACCACCAGAATTAGCGCAAGATCCCATAGATATGATCCATTTTGGTTCTAATAATTGTTCATATAAATGTTGTACTACAGGAGCCATTTTACGAAAGCAAGTACCTGAAATCACCATTAAATCCGCTTGCCTAGGGGTTGCGCGTATAACTTCGGCACCAAAACGAGCAATGTCATGTCGCGAGGTAAAACTCGTCGCCATTTCAACATAACAACAACTCAAGCCAAAATTAAACGGCCAAATCGAATTTTTACGTCCCCAATTGATCATGTCATCAAGATTGGCTAAAAAGACATTTCGTTTAAGTTCTTTTTCTTGTAACTGCTTGGCAGCACCCATGCTTTCATCAAGCTTCGCTTTAGTTAACGACCACTCCACAATAACTACCTCCTTGCTCTAAAAGGTAAATGGCGATGTTGCAATTGCAAACCACCAATACGCCAGATATAAATTAATCCCACTAATAAAACAGTGATAAAGATGCTTGCTTCAATAAAACCGGCTAAACCGACTTCGTCAAAAGCGATCACCCAAGCAAACAGAAAAATAGTTTCAAGATCAAAAATGACAAAGAAAATGGCGTATAAAAAGAAATGACTAGTAAATCGAGTGTTATTATTTGCGACCGAAATAATACCTGATTCATAAGGAATATTTTTTGCTTTAGTTTTGGTTTTTGGCCCAAGAAAATGCGACATAATCATCATAACTGTTAACATCACAGCTAAAATAATGAAATACGCAGCAATCGGCCATACTTGACTGAATTGGCTAGTTAACACCACACTTCTCCCGAATTTCCATTGTTGTTATTTTTGGAAATTACGACAGACTACTTAACTTGTCGTATTCAGGCTGCTACGAAAGTGATCGTTAAAAATAATCATGTTCGAGAGCAAACTGAAAAATTATTTTCTAAGTACTATTGATCAAGTACTATCATCCAGACTAATATTTTTTTCAAACAAAAGCAAAATTTTTTATTATAATTTATACACCTAGGTTTATAAATTATAAAGAAAATGCTTGTATATAGGGGTTCTAGCTAACAAAAAATTACAGAACGCTAGCCTCTATGAATAAGCGTTCAAGTAAACTAGTCACTTGTTTGTCGCCCTCTTGAAACTTCACCCCTACATTCACTTTGCCTTGCTCATTACGACTATTACAAACATATCCTGGAATGATCACATCATCACCATCCGAAATAGTCACACACACAAAAACATTTCGTGTATTCACTTTTACCTTGCTATTGGCTGCTTTAAAAGTAAAACCACAACCTTGAGTTGAAATATCACCGATAATGCCTTTAAGCTTAACATCATCTTGCTCAGAGTCTTCACTTGAAACCATAATTGTTGCAGGTAAATGCGTAACAATTCGTTGGTGTAATCGTAATTGACGGTTTTCAATTTTAGTTGGGTAGGTTAATACTAATAGTTTTTCAGGAAACTTAACTATGTGGCTTATCGTTGCTCGAAAAGCAAAACATTCTCCTTGTTCTCCTTCCAACAAATAGCGAACGATAGCAACATTACCTTCAACAAGCACATCTCGGTAATTACCAAATTTATGTTCAGAAGGATATTTCAAGATGATGTATTTGCCTAAGGAATAACCAACCAATGGTATTTTAATACGAACCTTAACTGGATGATTAAGCTGTATATCAAGTAATTTACCCGGTAACAGCTCAAAAACAGTGCTATTTTCTATAGGGTGTGGTGAATTGGGAAGAATTGAAGCTACCATAACGTCCTTGCGTTTATATCAAAAAAAATTAATCAAACTTTAATATAAACAAGCTTGACTCAATTAACAACTGATAATATTGAGAGTACCCATCAACCAATGAAGCACATTGGCACAATAATTGCTTAAATGTTTATTACTTTATAATATTGACGCAACTGTTAATGGCTAAAAATAATGTTTAACAACGAAACTATGATCAACAATATCAACACTTTTTCCCAAACCCTATCACCAATACAGTTAGATCAATTTTTAACGATTGTTGACAAACTTAATCAGTTATTGGTTATGGCTAATCAAGACACGGAAAAGGCGTATCAATTATATCTCAGCTCACTCGATGTATTTACTATTGAACACTGTGAAAACACAAGATTTAAGCCAACAATTAATTATGCAAATTATAACAACAATCAAGCACCGCTAAAGCACTAGGTTCTATACAGTATGTCACCTAAAATGCAGGATTCATGAGTATACGCGTTTTATTCTTCGTGCCCATTTAACATCTCAGCAAAAGCTGACAATTTATCTAACGCCAACGCATGAATTGATTTTCGTGGATAACGACCTGTTTTGTTTATTTTTCCCGCTTGATTTGCCATTAATATTTCCAATGCTTGATCAATATCTTCGACCGCAAAAATTGAAAATTGCTCGTTTTTAACCGCATTAATAACTTCATCACAAAGCATTAAATTAATCACGTTGGTTTTTGGAATAATTACGCCCTGCGAGCCTGTTAAACCTTTGTCTAAACAAAGTTGGAAAAAACCTTCAATTTTTTCATTTACGCCACCTATCGATTGCACCTCACCATGTTGGTTAATTGAACCTGTAATGGCAATACTTTGAGCTATCGGTAAATGAGTGATCGCAGAGATTAAAGCACACAACTCAGCCATCGAAGCGCTATCACCATCAATATGTCCATACGATTGTTCAATAGCGATATTAGCTGAGATGGAAACCGGAAAAGTTTGGCCGTATTTGTGACCTAAATAACCGGTTAATAGCAACACACCTTTAGAATGAATAGACTTGCCTAATTCAACCTCACGCTCTATATCGGTAACTCCTTGTGTTCCAGCATAAACCGTTGCCGTAATACGCGCAGGGGTACCAAAAACACTATCGCCAATTTCTAATACCGTTAAACCATTTACTTTGCCAATTTGTTGTCCTTCAGTACTGATCAATACTTGTTGCTCTTTTATTTCACTTAACCAAGCTTCACTTAATCGTCCTGTTCTGCGTTGTTTAGCTGCCAACGCTAAACAAATAAATTCGGCGGTTAATATTGAACATTGTGATTGTTTTTTCCATAAATAAAAAGCTTCGTCTAACACGTCATTAACTTGCACTATATTGGCAGAAATTTTTCGTTGATGCTCCCCTCGTCTAAGCGCATAACGCACTAATTCAATAACAGCGTCGTCTGCAACCTCTGGATAATGATGCTGCTGAGCGCGTTGTCTAATTAGCTTGGCATACGCGGTCAAATTATCATTGTTTTTTTCTAAATAGTGATCAAAGTCGGCTAACACTCGAAATAATTCAGTAAATTCTTGATCATATTCTTGCAAAGTATAATAAATTTCAGGATCACCTAATAACACCACTTTCACTTTTAAGGGTATTTTATCGGGTTGCAAACTATACATTCCCGTTTGTGCATAATCGGTGTAAGGATTTTCCATGGTTATTTGCCCTGTTTTAAGCGCAAGTTTTAACCGTGACCACACCATAGGTTGTCCCAGTAACTTTTCAGCTTCAAGCAATAAATAACCACCATTTGCACGATGTAACGCTCCGGCACGGATCAAACGATAACTGGTATAACTACTGCCTTTAAACGTTGAAAAATCAATATGCCCAAACAAATTTTGATAGGTAGGATTTTGTTCATAAACAACAGGAGCACCGGAATTAGGCTCTCTAGTAACTAATAAATTAGGTAAAAAACGCTCTACCATTAATTTACGTAATTCTTTATCGTCAGGGTTTTCATTATTTTCATCAACTAAAATTTCTAAAACTGCATCAACCACATGTTCTTTTATTTTTTTAAGATATTTCAGCACGCCAATATTATTAGAAAAATCATGCTCTAATTCTTTTAACAATGGCCGAATACTCTGCTCTGCGGTATCAAATTTTAGTTTTCTTAATTTATCAGACGAAACCCGTTTCCATAACGGTAACTCTAATAATTGCTCTGATAATAAATTTTCTAAATCTTCCAAAACTTGATAAAACTGCTCGCGTTGCTGCTCAGTTAAATTAGTAAATTCTTTATCATTGAGTGGTTTACCATCAACCATCGGGGAAAAACCAATTTCGCCATCATCTTCATATAACGACACACCACTGGTTAATGCTTGTTGCTCTACTTTAGCGATAGCATGATCATATTTTTGATTAAATTCACGATCTACCGCTGACTTTTGCCGCTGATAACCGGGGTTATCAAAAGTTTCAGGAAACAAATCAAGCAACTCATCAATAAACACATTGAGTCGAGCCAATAGTTGCTTGCCATCTCCGGGGCTAACATAAAGTTTATGGGGATTATGATTTTCATCAAAATTATTAACATAGCACCATTCTGATGGAGTGTTTTGCAATGCAGCAAGTGACGCTAGCTTATGTCTTATCAGCGTTTTCCGGCCGGTACCATGATCTCCCATAGCAAAAACATTAAAACCAACTGAGTCCATTGACAAACCGAACTCAAGCGCTTCTTGAGCTCGTTCATGACCAAAAAAGCCTTGTTCTGTGTCAATATTTTCTGCCAAAGAGAATAACGGTTTGGTTAAATCAGCGGTTAATTCACGTGCTGATAAACGCATATCCGCTCCCATAGCCAACGAAGTTTTAGCTTTAATCATGAGCGCCTTTACATAGTTATACTAAACTAAACTAAATTAAATTAAATTAAATTGAATGTATAAAAAACAAACAGTTAGATGATAATTAACTAAGTTT
>CAZVPC010000025.1:19142-20814 GCA_964629005.1 uncultured Pseudoalteromonadaceae bacterium
CCTTGATAATAATATTCCATTAATTGATGGCAACTTTCACATTCCAGTACGCCAAAACCAATAATATCACCCTGTTGATAATTACCATGATGCTCAAAGTCATCAAAAAGTTCAGACCATTCTACTTGTGTCTTATCAGTGATTTCAGCTAATTTTGACCAAAAAATTTCATTAAGTAAACCTAAATAAATAGAATGTTGTGCCTCAAGCTTAGATTGTTGAAAAAACTGTACTAAATCATATTTTAAATTATTTATAAATTGAGTCACTTTGTCTTCTGGCAAAGCTTCAATTGCCACCAAATATTTTTTGGTTTGTTCAACCAAATCAACTATCGACGTTAGCTCATGCTTATTAATGTCATCTAACCAGTCAATTAATTTGTCATTTATATTGTTTAAATAGTTATTTTTATTCGTCATAGTAGCACCATAAAAAGCAGTGTGATCAGTATTGAATAATCTAAGTATAGACCCGTGACACTTTAAAATGATAGTTTCAGCACGTCTGAGCGAACAATTTAACTTGTTGTTAATAGCTTAGATAAGGTATTCTAGCGAGATATTTTTGCCTACTAGTTACTTTGATTTTTCAAGCCGATTTTTCAAACTAATTTTAGCTAGGTTCTTCGATTTAGCATATTTTGAGACATCATTAATGGAATCCATTTACAATCCCCAAATAATTGAGGCTAACGTTCAAAAATTTTGGACTGACAACGAAACCTTTAAAGCCGTAGAAAAGCCTGAGCAAGAAAAATTTTATTGCCTTGCCATGTTCCCATACCCTAGCGGTCGTTTACATATGGGCCATGTACGTAATTATACCTTAGGAGATGTGATTTCTCGTTATCAACGGATGCAAGGAAAAAATGTATTACAACCCATGGGCTGGGATGCATTTGGTTTACCGGCCGAAAATGCGGCGATTAAAAATAATTCTGCGCCGGCAAAATGGACTTATGAAAATATTGATTATATGCGTAACCAATTAAAATCATTAGGTTTTGCTTATGACTGGAGCCGAGAATTAGCAACCTGCAAAAAAGATTATTATCGTTGGGAGCAATGGTTTTTCACGCAACTATTTGAAAAAGGCCTAGTGTACAAAAAAAATGCGACCGTTAACTGGGATCCAGTTGATCATACCGTACTCGCTAATGAGCAAGTCATTGATGGTAGAGGATGGCGTTCAGGCGCTATTGTAGAAAAGAAAGAAATACCACAATGGTTTATTAAAATCACTGATTATGCCGAAGAATTATTACAAGACTTAGAACAATTAACTGATTGGCCTGAACAAGTAAAAACCATGCAGCGCAACTGGATTGGCCGCTCTGAAGGCGTAGAAATGACGTTTAATGTTGCCGATAGTGATGACAGCTTTAACATTTATACTACTCGTCCCGACACCTTAATGGGGGTAACTTATGTTGCACTTGCTGCACAACACCCATTAGCTTTTAAAGCGGCCAAAAACAACACAAAACTCGCAAATTTCATTCAAGAATGCAAACAAAATCAAGCTACTGAAGCTGATATGGCCGCGATGGAGAAAAAAGGTGTTGATACTGGTTTACAAGCATTACATCCGTTAACAGGTGAATTAGTTCCTGTATGGGCGGCTAATTTTGTCTTGATGGATTACGGCTCTGGCGCGGTAATGTCGGTGC
>CAZVPC010000026.1:0-8386 GCA_964629005.1 uncultured Pseudoalteromonadaceae bacterium
TTTATTCTCATTACGTTATTTTAAAGCCACTGACTAAATGAGTTAATTCTGTAGACAATTTCGCAATACGCTCACTGGCCTCTGCCGTGTTTTTTGCACCTTCCGCACTTTTTTCTGATGAACTTGATATGTCGGTAACTTTGGCATTAATTTCTTCTGCCACTATTGATTGTTCATTTACAGCGGTTGATACAAGATCATTTACCGCAGAAATGCTAGTAATGGCGGTAAGAATATTATCTAATGCCTCGCCGGTTTCAACCGCTCTTTCAACCGTGGTTTGAGCACCTAAACGACTTTCTTCCATTACTTGCACGGCTGTCGCAGTTCCTTTTTGTAAAGCCTGAATAATATCTTGTATTTCAGAGGTTGCTTCTTGAGTACGTTGAGCAAGTCCACGCACTTCATCAGCAACTACAGCAAAACCTCGTCCTTGTTCACCTGCTCGCGCCGCTTCAATAGCCGCATTTAAAGCCAATAAATTAGTTTGTGAAGAAATACCTTGGATCACTTCGATAACCTCACCAATATTATTACTTGCAAGTTCCAATGATCGAATAACTTCAACAGAATCATCAACTTTTTGTGCCAAAACATCTATTGACAAACGTGTTTCATCAACTATTTCTTTTCCTCTAACCGCTTGTGTTTTAGCTTCTGATGCAGAAGTTGAAGATTGTTGAGCATGCTTAACTACTTCTTGAATAGAATAAGCCATTTCATTGATTGCTGAGGCTAACTGGGTGGTAAGTGTATCTTGATCAGTAACCGCTTCAATTGCTTGCTGCGACACCTGAATGGCTGCAACTGAATTGCTGGCTAAATGGTCACCCGTACTTTTAATGCCACCAATTAAATCTTGTAATTTTTTATTCATTTCAATAAACGACTTATAAATTCCTGTTGCTTGTTGAGTATTATGAAATTGTTCCGTTAAATCACCAGAAGATATTTTTTCAGCAAGCATGGCTATTTCTGTTGGTTCGCCACCAATGGGCGTTCTGATTACTTTTGCCATAACAAGTGAAAGCACAATACCGATAGCTAAACTAGCAATAGCCAATATTTCAACCATAAACACTGCTGATTCAGCATCTTTTTGTACCTGTGGCCCTAAGTTATCTTGCTCTTTTTTTACTGATAATTTTACTTGTTCAGATAAATCAGCAATATTTTTGCCTATTGGATTTAATACTTCATTAATAACTTTATTACGCGCCAATATTATTTCTTGCGTGGTGATCAAGGCGTCAATATAGTTAGATTTTTGTTGGTTGAATTCGGCAAGTAATTGTCTTCTTTTTGGGTTTTGCAAATTATCATCTAATTTGTTTACATCGGCTTGCAGGTTTGTTTTTAATTCAGTTAATGCCCGTTCATAATCACTGTTATTATTAGTCACTAAAAATTTAGTTACATATAGTCGCCCTAGTAATAACGCTTCCTGTGTTTTTGTTGCATAATAAGTGGCGGTAGAGTCTTTACTTGCATGTGCTGAATCAATAATAGCCGTCATGCTTTCACGCATGGCCAAACCTGAAGGATCGAGCTTATTATAAACGGTGTCATTTCTTTTTTTTATATACTCAATTACTTCACTAAAACCTTGTTTATAATCATCAATTTCAACAGTGATTTTAGTGATTTTTGCAGCACGATTCGGTGCTTTTATTTCACTTTTAGCCGTTTGTAGTAAAGCTCTTGTTGTTGTAAACCTTTGCTGGTACTCATTCAAGTTTTTAGGATTAGATCTGTCAATATACTTTAATACATTTAGCCTAACTATCAGCATATTTGCTTGAATTCTGCCTGCAAGATTAGTATCTCGAGCTAAATTACGATAACGACTAAAATCTTCATAACCGCTGTTAACACCAACATACCCCTGAGTTGATACGATAATTAGTAAGGTTAATACAATACCGAAAGCGATAGCCAATTGTTGCTTAAGTTTTAAGCTAGATAAAAAATTCATAAATATTTCACGCCTTGCTATCAATCATGATAATTTTGTTTATTTTGGTACACTTTTTTTAACATAAGCGCAGCTAATGCTATGTTTCATCATAAATTATTAGCTGTTGGTTAAGTATGGTAGAAAATTTATTTTTTGCTCATTTTATTGAAGGTTTAATTAAATGCTTGTTTATACTCATGTCACCTCGAAATGCAGGATTCAACTGAATTTTGCACCTTCAAGTGATCAGAGTATAGTTATTTTAGCTAAGCTAGAGCTTATTCTGCGATGAGTTGTTGATTTAAGTAAGTTGTATTACCAGTGCCTAATTTTTGTTGTAAATAAGATAGTATTAGCTGCATATGCTCTGCCAATTGCCATGGTGGATTAACAATAAATAGCCCCGTGCCCGTCATACCATAATCATCATTATCTGCGCTTAAACATAACTCTACTTGCAATACGTTCTTCATTTTAGAATTGATAAAGTCTTGCTGCATTTTTGTCACTAATTCACGTTTAACTACGGGATACCACAAAATATACGTTCCTGTAGCAAATTTTTGATAAGCACTAACAACCGTTTTTACCGCTTTTTGATAATCGTCTTTTAATTCATAAGAAGGGTCAATTAAAATCACTGCTCGTCTTGATGGTGGTGGTAATAATGCTAAAACTCCTTGATAACCATCACCTTGCTTAACAAATGATTTTTTCCAACGCTGGCAAAATTTAGTTAGCAAATCAAAATCAGTAGGATGTAAATCAAATAGATGTGCACTGTCTTGACGACGTAAAATCTGTTTGGCAATACCAGGAGAGCCGGGATATAAATTTAATGTATCGTTAATGGTTTTATAATTATTGATAGATTTAATTAACGCCACATAAAAAGCTAATTCCTCGGGTAAATCGGTTGCATTAAAAAGTTTAGCAATACCGCTTTTATACTCGCCCGTTTTTTGCGCGTATTCATCACTAAGCTTGTACAGTCCGGCACCTGCATGGCTATCAATGTAGGTAAAACCTTTCTCTTTACGGATCATATAATCAAGGACTTGCGTTAAAACACTGTGTTTTAGTACGTCAGCAAAATTGCCTGCATGAAAAGCATGACGGTAACTTAACAAAATAAACATCCTTTCAATTAATGATATTTAAACATTTAATATTAAAATAATTTTAGCGTGATGCACACTAGCTGTCGATAAAAATATAATGACCATTAAGCGCCCCTGCAATTAATAACTTAAATAATCCCCAACATCGGCATGTTAGACGACTAATCAATCTTGCTGCATTTTAGGGTTTTTTGGATAGTACTTTTCCGGTAATGCGGTTATGTGCTCAAAAAATCGGGTATCTTTGTAAGGTAATTTCATAAAACCGGAGATACCAAGACCATCGATACTGGATAATAAGGTAATAATATTTGCTAAACATTGGGCAAATTCTGCTGCTTTTTCATGGTTGAGTAATCGTAAATAACTGTGTATTTTTAAATGTTTGGGTAATACTTCAAAAATAATACACCCCGTGTGATGAATTAAATTTAATTGCGCTAATTCAGCCATAATTTCATCAGGTAAATATAAATATTCATCGGGATCTTTGCCGTCTTCGAAATAAGAATGTAAACGGGTAACATCATCTACTTCAGGAAAATCACTGATCTCAAAAGGAATTATTTGCTTAGGTTTTGCTACAAAAGCCTGTTGCTTATTATTTCGTTCAACATGCAAAGTTGCCCGAGCATTAAACAAACAACTTTTAAACATGCCGATACGGAATATTCCTTGTGCTAAATGCACCATATTATTAACCGCGCTTTTAAAAGATGTTTTAAGCTTTGGCTCAAACATGGTTAAATTTGAATCAATATACACGCCCTCTTTTTCCCAACGGATCGCCAAACCACCAACGACAGGAAAGTTTCCTAATCGGCTTACCGCAGCAATAAATGCCTTTTCTGTATCACCCATACCAATAAGATAATTTTTGTAATATTTATCCAACTGAACATCATCAATACTTGCCAACTCATAACTTTCTTTTGAGTTATCATCAAACGATTCTCGTAAAAAAGATTTTCGCGAACCGTAAACCACCGTGTCTACTGCTAAATCACTGTGTTTTAGCCAAACTGGTATAATCGCTTTAATGTCTGGTAGTGTCGGCTGTTTAGACAACACAAGATTACGTAAAACATGAAGATTTTTAAAGAAGTAATCGCCCGCTTGAGCACGAATTTTAGCCTCTTCATTCAGCATTCCAGTAATGGTTTTTGCTAATATCTTAGGTAAACCTAACGAGTTAGGAGTAATAACTTTATGTCCATAACGACACGATTGTCCTGACGCTAACGCATACAAAGTTGCCGCAAGTCCCTGTTCATCGAAACGAGGTGACGATAAATCACCACTAATTTGTTCAGGGCCAATAAAATAAACATCACCTAAACGAGCATTACTATTTTGCAAGTCGCTGCTCATTAAATCCATAACATTATTCGAGGTACTTTGCCCGTTTATATCGAGTTGAGCTGTTACCGCTGAGCCCCAATCAATCAAAGATATTTCACCCGTTGATGGTTCATAAACCACATTGGAAGGTTTTATATCACCATGCACGTAAGGTTTGCCTTTTATATGCACATTACTATCGCGTAAGTACAATAAAATATCGGCTAGCTGTATTGCTAATTTAACAATAAATTCAGGTGGTAAGGGGCCTTGTTGATGTGAATGTTGCTCAAGATCTAAACCACTGGCACGGGTCATTTGTAAAATAGATTGGCGTTTTATTTTCCGATATTCAATAACCTTAGGAATTTTTGGATGATCAAGCTCTGCTTGTATTTCAGCTTCTTCGGCCAACCGCTCTTGAACATGTTGTGGCAAGGTTAATCGAGAAAACTTAAACACCACCGCTTTATTTATCTTATTTAAGCCCCCAAAAACAAAGCCATAAGCGCCTTTACCAATAAGTGAAATATCTCGATAACCTAATTGTGTTAATTGCACTTGGCACAATTGTACCCAACGTTTTAATTTAGTCGCGTCTTTGTGGCTGAGTAAATAAATCGACTGTTCTTGTGCAATATAAAAATGTTGTAGTTTTTGCTCACTCACGATAGGCTTTGATCCTAGGTTTGATATAACTTTGAAACTACACAGTAATACGTTAAATCTCAAGAGGTAGATTAATTTAACTAAACTAACACCCTACCCTAATAATACTTATAAAAAATAGGATTTCACATGCTAAAAAAAATAGCTTTGATCATTGCTATCATTATTGCACTACCTTTACTTATCGCACTTTTTGTTAAAAGTAATTATGCCATTGAAAGAGAAATCAGCATTGATCTAAACAAACCCGCAGTATTTAGTTATCTCAAATACTTAAAAAATCAAAATAATTTTAGTAAGTGGGCAAACATAGATCCTGAGATGAAAAAAGAGTACCGAGGCATTGATGGTACGGTAGGTTTTGTTTCAGCTTGGGATTCAACTAATGAAGACGTTGGTAAAGGTGAGCAAGAAATTATTAACATAGTTGATGGTAAACGAATTGATTTTGAATTACGCTTTTTAGCGCCATTTGAGTCAACATCGCCCGCGTATATGACGACAAAAGACACTGGAAATAATACCACATTAGTTAAATGGGGTTTTAAAGGACACATGGATTACCCAATGAATTTAATGTTTTTATTCATGGACTTTGAACAAATTATTGGTGCAGATTTACAAACGGGACTAGATAATTTAAAAGTTGTTTTGGAGAATGAAACCAAAAACAATCAATCAGTTTTGTGATTTAAAATAAAAATTACAAAATAGTTTTTGCTGTAATTTAGCTGTCATATAACTCAGCTAATATAGCTTTACTTATTCAACACCAAGGTGCAAAACCCCACACCTTGACACGGTATAAGCAGCAATTCCCTATATACTCATTGTTTATTTTATGCTCTTTATCTTAAAGAGCATTTTTTTGCCTCTAATTTATCTTGCATGCCCTATTATTTACGTTAAAAAATATATTGGTTGTCATGTAAACGGGGTCTGTCCCCATTAATGACTTCTGGCACTGTGGAACGAAGGCCTTAATCGATATTCTTTTACTAACTTGTTAGTAGGAGAATAAAAATGACTAAACAACATATTGATATTGCCGCTTTGGCAATTGATAGATCAGCCCTTGCAGAAAATAACCAACATTATTTATTAAAAACGTTAGTTATCATTACTATATTGATATTATTTGCTATTTATTACTTAAATATTAATTCCACAACAGCACAAGTAGCACTTCAGACAAATTCAATTAATAGTGGCACAGCAATGAGTAAAGAAAAAAATATTGCATCCATAAATTTGTTAGCGCAAAGCAGCTCAACCAACAACAATACTGTATTGGCTAAAGACAAAACCCCTAATAATGCCAACACGTTAAAAGTGCTCGATGCCAGTGGTTATATTGTTGCACGACGAGTTGCCACCGTATCCTCACGAATAACAGGAAAACTAGTTCAACTTTACATTGAAGAAGGACAAAAAGTGTTTAAAAACCAAATATTAGCAGAGCTTGATGACGAAAAAGCAAAAATATCATATCAACTCGCCTTAGCAGAATTATCAGCAAAACAAGCCAATGTGGGTGAGGCGAAAATATCGTTGCGTTATCAACAACAACGCTTGCATCGTAACAAAGAACTGAGCAAACAAAAACTCATTAGCCAACAATTAATAGATAACAGCGAAGTAAAAACGGCACAAATCAAGGCACAACTTCTGAATAAAATCGCCTTGGTTGAACTTGCTCAACAACAAGTTGATTTAGCCTTGTATCAACTCAACAATCACAAAATTCGCGCACCATTTAATGGCGTAATGATCAGTAAAAATGCTCAAGTTGGTGAAATTATTTCAACGGGTGCTAGCGATACCGTTCGCTCAGGTATTGGTACCCTTGTTGACATGAGTTCATTAGAAATTGAAGTGGATGTTGGCGAAAGTTATATCAAGAGTGTATTTGCCGGCCAAAATACTATTGCCACTCTCGATGCTTACCCCAATTGGCAAATTAAAAGCAAAGTAGTCGCGGTTATTCCTACCGCCGACCGCCAAAAAGCAAGCATAAAAGTACGGGTTAAATTGCTTGAAAGTGATCAACGAATTTTTCCCGATATGGGCGTAAAAGTCAGTTTTTTAAAAAGTTAAATGTATAAAAATAATAATTTTTCAACGTAATAAAAAAGCATAAAGACAATAAATACCAAATAATCAAGGACAAGATCATGAACACCATTCAACTAAAAGCCATTAACAAAACCTACACCAAAGGTGCAAGCCAAGTAGTGGTGCATAACAACTTTAACCTTACCATTGAGTCGGGAGAATTTGTTGCCATTATGGGCGCCTCAGGTTTAGGTAAATCAACACTTTTACATCTTATCGGCGGCTTAGATAACGCAACAAGCGGTGAAATTATCATTGGCGAACAGCATATCGAGCAATTCAATGAAAGCCAATTAACACAGTGGCGCAGTGAAAATATTGGCTTTATCTTTCAAGCGCACCATTTATTACCGGTGTTAACTGCACAAGGCAATGTTGAATTACCATTGGCGTTAACACCATTAAATAAAAAACAACGTCAGCAACATGCCGCAACAGCATTGGCTTTGGTAAATATGAGCGATCGCGCCAAACATTTACCTAAAGAACTTTCAGGCGGACAAGAGCAGCGCGTTGCTATTGCCAGAGCAATTGTTAGCGATGCAAAAATTTTATTATGTGACGAACCTACCGGTAATTTAGATCGCAATACCGCTGATGAAATATTGTCATTATTAGCAAAACTAAATCAAGATTTTGGCAAAACCATCATTATGGTTACTCATGATTTAAAAGCCGCCGAATATGCCTCTCGGGTGATCGATTTAGAGATATATTTGAAAAGTGATGAATGTAAAGGCTTCACTAATTCTGCCATAAAAGTCACCACTAATATGGAACTTATCTAATGCATTTATTCATGTTAATTTGGCGTAACAGTTTTCGTAAGAAAATGCGCTTTACACTCACCTGTTTATCGGTTCTAGTCGCTTTTTTTCTTTTCACCACCTTAGCCGGTATTGATAATGCGCTTAATGCCAGTATCAATAATGGTGACAAACTGAGGTTATTAACAAATCATAAAGTGTCAATGACACGTTCGTTACCAATCAACTATCAAGATAAAATTAGTGCTATTAGCGGCGTTAACCGTGTTACTTATTCATAATGGTTTGGCGGATATTTTCAAAATGAGAAAAATCAACTGGCGATGACTGCCGTTGATCAGCACACTTATTTCGAAATGTACGACGAGTATCAACTTTCAGTAGCGCAACTGAAAAAATGGCAGAACACCCGTACT
>CAZVPC010000026.1:8486-20787 GCA_964629005.1 uncultured Pseudoalteromonadaceae bacterium
ACTATTACTGAACAAGTTTTCATTAAAGAGCAAGCTCAACAATTTGTTGATATGGCCATGGTAATAAAACTGGTCTTAAGCGCGGTATTTTTCACCCTGCTACTGATTGTATGCAATACCATGATGCAAGTTATTCGTGAACGTTTAAACGAAATTGCCATGATGAAAGCTCTGGGTTTTTCATCTATCAGCTTGATTAAGCAAGTGTATTTAGAAGCTTTATTATTAATTGCTTTAGGTGCACTTATTGGTAGTGCTTTAGCACGCTTAACCTTAGCGCAAGTACAAGCACAAATGGCGAGTTTTTTACCGGGAATTAATGTAAGCACAAACCATTATTTAGCTGTGCTGGTTATAGTTTTCATCGCCGCTGGCCTTTGTACTTTGATCCCCGCAATTAACATCAAACGATTAACCATTAGCCAAACTTTGGGAGCAAAATCATGAAAGCAGCATGCACTTTAATTTGGGTCAATTTAAAAAGTTTCCCGCAACGTTTAACGTCGTCATTTATCAGTATATTAAGCATCGCGTGTGTTGCTGCTGTTATGCTAGGGGTATTAGCGTTAACGCAAGGTATGGTAAAAACAATGCAGCGCACAGGGTTATACAACACGTTGCTGGTAATGCGTGCCGGTGCTGTCTCCGAGTTGCAAAGTGTTATGTTCCCCATGGAAATTAAATTATTAGCAAACAATACCAACATAAAACACGACCACAATGATCGCGCAATTTATGCTGCAGAAATGTTTGTGAGTACCGAATATAAGCGACCGTTAAAAAACATTCAAACTAATAGCAACGATAAAAACATAACAAGACATATCAAAAAAAGTGAGAGCGAAAGCATAGCGCTACGAGGAATTAGCGCCAAAACATATTATTTTCGTCCTAATTTTAAACTGCTTGCTGGCAGAAAATTTACTCGCGGTTTACGAGAAATTTTAGTAGGACAAGCACTGGCTCGCAAAATGCCAGAATTAACGATAGGAAAAACCATCACCCTAGGTGATTCTCAATGGTTGATCAGTGGTATTTTTTCAGATAATAATAGTGTATTCGAATCGGAGTTTTGGGCAGATATTGGCATACTACAGAGTGATTATCGTCGCGGTAATACTGTGCAATCGGTACGTTTAGCGTTAAAAGAAACGGTTAATATTCAAAGTGTTGTTGAACAGTTAAATAATGAATGGCAAATCGATCCTCGCCTTAACGTAAGACTTGTTCTTGAGAAAGCCTTTTTCGCAGCACAAGGCCAAAAGCTGAGTCGCTTAATTCGATGGATAGGTTTACCTATTGCATTGATCATGGCTCTTGGCGCCATGATAGCCGCCTTAAACACCATGTATGCCGCAATAGCGAGTCGTAGTAAAGAAATTGCGACTCACAAAGCCATTGGTTTTTCGCCCGTTGCTATTGCGAGTTCAATTATCAGTGAAGCAATATTACTTGCCAGCATTGGCGGTTTGCTTGGTATTTTACCCTTATATTTTATTTTTGATGATTGGACAGCGAGTACTCAAAATAGCAGTAACATGAGTCAGATGATGTTCAATTTTGATATTTCACCAGCATTAATGGGGCAAACACTATTATTGGCAATAGCCATTGGTTTAATTGGTGGCTTATTGCCCGCAATAAAAGCGATGAAACTGCCGGTAACCGTAGCGCTAAGAGATAATTAATTTCACCCCATAGCTAAAAGTTATGGCTATATCGTTAAAAAATCATGACTTTTGGCACATTCATTCATAATACGTATTTTCTATTATAACCCTGTACTTAATCCGCAATCGAGACACGGATAATAGCACCCAACTGCTGAATCTAATCGCAACCATCAAAAAAATTTAAAGGACATCTAATGCATAGCTTAATTAAAAAAACGTCAACTTTTATAATGACCACCGCATTGCTTGGTACTATCGCTTCATTATCAACACTTGTTTTACTCAGTAACAACGCCCATGCGGCTGAATTAACCGTTAATATTAATGATATTAGTGCAGTCGAAGGTCATTTAATGATCAGTTTATATGCCGATAAAGAAAGTTATTATCAAGGTAACCCTGCTCGTTCAAACAAGGTGAAAATAACTAAAGCACAAGAAAAAATAGTTTTTAAAGATTTAGCCGATGGGGATTATGCGATTAAACTCTACCAAGATCAAAATGACAACGATAAACTTGATCTGAATATGTTGGGAGTTCCTAAAGAAAGTTATGGTTTTAGCAACAATGTTGGTCGTTTTGGTCAACCTAAATACAAAAAAGCCAAGTTTTCAGTAAAAGACAATACCATTATCAACATTAATTTGTTTTAATATCAATAAAATACAATTGCTGGGTTACCTATTTATACTGTAGTTATACCCAGTTTTTATAATCAATTAAAGTTTAAATAATGAATTTTTTAAAGCTGCTGCGCTCATTCACTAAAGATGGTTTGTTAAATTTTTCCGCGCTATTAACTTGGTTGTTAGTCAGTTTTATTTATTTAAGACGACTAGATTTTGATCAAGACTTTTTGTTGAAAACACTGGCATTAGTAAGCTTTATTAGTCTGTTTTTTCATAATGTTAGCTTTAAAAAAAGCATCTTAGCATTCAGCTTGGTCGCGCTCATACAAGTCATACTGATATGGCTACTCATTTATTTTGACAACTATCAAATTATTCCCATTTTATTTGCCTTAGTGGCGAGTCAATTAGCCGCAAATTTTAGCCGCGCTAAAGCAATAAGTATTATCTTATTAATAAATATTGGCTATTACTTTGTCTTAATGCAAGCACAACCTGATCAAACCATTTATACCGTATTGATCTTTTTTGTTTTGCAAGTGTTTGCCTTTGCAGTGATTGAAGCCACCTTGCGAGAAGCTCGCGCCAAAGAAAAATTGGCCGCAATTAATCAAGAATTACTGGCGACGCGTTTTATGCTAAAAGAGACCAGCAAAAAACAAGAACGTTTACGTATTTCCCGAGATCTACATGATGTACTTGGTCATCAACTTACCGCTTTAGCACTAAATTTAGAAGTAACCAACCACAAAGTACCTGATAAATTTAAACCACTGACGCATGATAACTTGAAACAAGCCAAACAATTATTACACGATGTGCGTAATGTCGTAAAAAAAATGCGTAATGAAGATCAACTCGATATAACCTTAACTCTTAAAGCGCTAGTTCAACAATTACCCAATTGCCAACTTGATATCATGTCAGCAGAACAAAATAATGCCATTGTTATCAACTCATTAACCTTAACCAATCAATTGGTATTTTGTTTACAAGAAGGTATTAGCAATGCTTTGCGTCACGGTCGTGCAGATAATTTCATGCTAAAGTTTAATAAAGATGGATCTCAATTAACCTTTCAATTAACCGACAATGGTTCAGGTTGCGATAACATTAAACTAGGTAATGGCTTACATGGTATGCAAGAACGTTTAGCAAATTTCAAGGGTAAAATTGAGCTTATAGGCAATAATCACCCACAAGCAAGTGGTTGTACTTTAAAAATTCAAGTAGAAGATACCTATGACTAATAAAAACATTTCCGCCAAAAGTGCGAAATATAATAACGTAAACAAAATCACGGTTGCTTTAGTTGATGATCAACAATTAGTACGGCAAGGCATTGCCAGCTTATTGGCCTTAAGTGACAACATCGAGGTGATTTGGCAAGCTGAAGATGGTGAACAAGCACTGTTGATATTAGCAAACCCAACAACTGTACAACCACAACCCGATGTACTGTTGCTTGATATTCGTATGCCGAAAATGAATGGCATTGAATTAGTAAAACAACTGCGCGCGCAAGCGAATAGTCAACCGGTATTAATGTTAACCACCTTTGACGACAACGAACTATTTATGCAAAGTTTGCAAGCAGGTGCCAATGGCTTCTTACTCAAAGATGTGTCGTTAACCAAACTTGTTAACGCGATAAAAACACTCGCCAAGGGCGGCTTCATTGCCGAACCTGTGGTAATGAAGCAATATGATCAAGGATTAAGCAGCGCTTTACCCCTTGAGGCACTCAGTAATAAAGAGTCGCAAATATTAAAATTACTCGCCGGCGGTTTTTCCAATAAAGAAATTGCCAGTAGTATCTTTTTAGCCGAAGGCACCGTTAAAAATCATGTCTCAAGTATTCTAGCAAAGCTCAATACCCGAGATCGAACTCGGGCAGTCTTGATAGCAATTCATCAAGGTTTAATTTAAGCAAACCCATGGCTATAAAGACATGCTGATCTTGTTTACGTGGAGGGCTAGATCTAGGATCATGAATATAAAACTAAAACTATATCCTAGTTGACTGGTGTGCTACAATTTCGCGCCGTAAAAACGGCGTTTACATAGTCACAATTTTCGGATACTTTAACTTAATGACAACCACATCCTCAACATTTAATCGTTTAAACAAAGCACCTGCACAAACTCGTGTGATCGTTGGTATGTCTGGTGGTGTTGACTCCTCAGTTTCGGCTTATTTGCTGCAAGAACAGGGCTTTCAAGTTGAAGGCCTGTTTATGAAAAACTGGGAAGAAGATGATACCGATGAATACTGTGCTGCCGCGCAAGATTTAAAAGACGCCCAGCAAGTTTGTGATAAATTAGACATTAAATTACACACCGTTAATTTTGCAACGGAATATTGGGATAACGTTTTCGAATATTTTTTAGCTGAATACAAGGCAGGACGCACACCAAATCCTGATATTATGTGCAACAAAGAAATTAAATTTAAAGCATTCTTAGAATTTGCCTGTGATGATTTAGGTGCTGACTACATTGCTACGGGCCATTATGTTAATCGTGAAATGCGCGATGGACAATGGTCACTGATCCGTGGTTTAGATGCCAATAAAGATCAAAGTTATTTTTTATATACCTTAAGTGATAAACAACTTGCGCAAACACTTTTTCCTGTTGGACATATTGAAAAACCTGAAGTACGAGCAATTGCCGAAAAAGCTGGTTTGATCACCCATAATAAAAAAGACAGCACCGGAATTTGTTTTATTGGCGAACGTAAATTTAAAGATTTTTTAGCGCAATATTTACCCGCTCAACCCGGCATGATCGAAAATGTTGAAGGTAATGTGGTTGGCCAACACGACGGTTTAATGTATCACACGCTAGGACAACGCAAAGGATTACGAATTGGTGGTTTAGCTACTGCAGGTGAAGCGCCATGGTATGTGGTTGATAAAGACATGCAGCGCAATGTATTAATCGTCGCCCAAGGTCATAACCATCCCCGTTTGTACTCAAAAGGTTTATTTGCCAACCAATTACATTGGGTAAATCGTAAAAATGTTGAGACCACATTCACTTCTACGGCAAAAATACGTTATCGTCAAGACGATGTACCCTGTCAAGTTATACCTACTGACACGGGTGATGTTAAGATCCTCTTCAACGATGCCCAAATCGCCGTAACACCAGGTCAGTCAGTAGTATTTTATCAAGATAATGTTTGCTTAGGTGGCGGCATTATTGATCAATTAATCCGTTAAAAGTTAGCTTATTCACTTATGTCAAAACTTATTTTATCAAAAGAACAGTCATTACAAGATCAAACATTAACGTTTGCCGCAATATGCCAAGTAGCTCAGCTTGTTCAACAATGCTCACGAACTAACATCATTGATAAAGCTGAAATAACCACGTTATTAAACAGCATTTTAAATACTTCACCTAACAATGTCGTTGATGTATATGGCGGAAATCAGCAAAATTTATTTTCTGGGTTACAACTGTTAATTAGCCACTTAGGTGATAGTGGTAAAACAAAAGATGCTGAATTAACACGTTATATTATTAGCTTAATTAATTTAGAACGAAAATTAATTAAAAAGCCCAAAGCTCTAGCTGCTTTAGGTGAACGTATTGAACAAATCCAGCGTCAGCTTGATCATTTTGATATTACCAGTGAAACCATTTTAGCCAGTTTTGCTAGTATCTACAGCGATATAATCAGTCCATTAGGAACACGCATTCAAGTAACGGGTGAACCTAGTATTTTAAAACAAACCAACAACCAGTATAAAATAAGAGCCTTATTATTAGCAGGAATTCGCGCTGCGGTGTTATGGCGACAAGTCGGTGGTAAACGCCGAAATATTCTATTTTCACGGGCAAAAATAGTTGCGTGTGCTAAACAATTAAGACAATAGAGTTTTACTTTCCTTCTAACTAGAAACTTAGGAACCAAACATGGAACTTTCAGCATTAAGTGCAATTTCACCTGTCGATGGTCGTTATGGCAGTAAAGTTAAGTCTTTACGTCCCATATTTAGTGAATTTGGATTAATAAAGTATCGCGTAACCGTTGAAGTGCGTTGGTTACAGAAACTAGCAAAAACAAAACAAATCAACGAAGTTCCAATGTTTAGTGAGCAAGCCATTGCCACATTAAATGCCATTATTGATGATTTTAGTGAAGCCGATGCGTTACGCATTAAAACCATTGAAGCCACCACTAATCACGACGTAAAAGCAGTTGAGTATTTCTTAAAAGAAAAAGTTGCTGAAAATACTGAACTCAATGCCGTAACTGAGTTTATTCACTTTGCCTGTACCTCTGAAGACATAAACAATTTATCACATGGTTTAATGCTCAAAGAATGTCGTGAACAAGTGTTGTTACCAGAGTTAGACAAAATTTTAAGCCGTATAAAATCGCTTGCTCTTGACTATAAAAACCTGCCCATGATGTGTAGAACACATGGTCAACCAGCCTCTCCTAGCACCTTAGGTAAGGAAATGGCCAACGTGTATTTACGGTTAAAACGTCAACGCACACAAATTGCTAATGTTGAGCTTTTGGGGAAAATCAATGGTGCCGTTGGTAACTACAACGCTCATATTTCAGCATACCCTGAAGTTGACTGGCATGAATTTTCAGAAACTTTTGTTAAATCATTAGGTTTACATTGGAATGCTTTTACCACACAAATTGAACCTCATGATTATATCGCCGAATTATTTGATGCACTTGCCCGTTTTAATACTATTTTAATCGATTTTGACCGTGATATATGGGGTTATATTGCACTCGGTCATTTTAAACAAAAAACGATTGCTGGCGAAATTGGTTCGTCAACCATGCCACATAAAGTTAATCCTATCGATTTTGAAAACTCAGAGGGTAACTTAGGCATTGCCAATGCGTTATTCACTCATTTAGCACAAAAACTCCCCATTTCACGTTGGCAACGTGATTTGACTGACTCAACTGTTTTACGTAATTTAGGTGTTGGTTTTGCGCACGCACTTATTGCTTATCAAGCAACGTTAAAAGGGATCAGCAAATTAGAAGTTAACGAGCAAAATTTACTCAACGAATTAGATCATAACTGGGAAGTATTAGCTGAACCAGTGCAAACTGTTATGCGCCGTTACGGTATTGAAAAGCCGTATGAAAAATTGAAAGAGTTAACTCGAGGTAAGCGGGTTAATAGTGAATCAATGCGATTATTTATCGATGGACTGACACTGCCTGAACACGCTAAAGATGAATTGAAAGCATTAACACCCGCTTCATATATTGGTCGCGCAGTTCAATTTATTGATGATTTAAATTGAAATTTTTTTGTTGGAAGGATTTATCCCTGAAAGGCACTTAGATCCTGAAATAAATTCAGAAAGACGATTATAGTTACCACGCAGAGCGTGGGAACGAGTTCTGCTGTCCGTTATTTTGCTGACGAATTGTCTTTTATGAGTTTTTCCACCAGAGTATTTAATTGCTTGGTTTTAAACGGTTTAGTTAAAAAACCGTCAATCGATTCAATAAAATTAATATCATCGGCAAAGTTGTCAACAGGTTTGCCACTGATCAAAATAGCAGGTAAATCAATTCGAACTTGTTTAATTGCACGGGCAAGCATTAAACCAGTCAATCCTGCCATATTTTGATCGGTGATCAACAAATCAAACGTTTCAGGAGCTGCCATAAACATTGCTAATGCTGATTGCACATTAGTATGCGCAGATATTTGATAACCACTAAACGTCAACAATTCAGCAAGTAAATCAACCACAATCTGCTCATCATCAACTAATAAAATATGCGCTTTATCAAGATTGTCACGATTAACAACCTCATTATGAATCACATCATCTATAGCATTTATTTGTTCATAAACAGGAAATAACAAGGAAAATTTCGCTCCTTGTTCCGGTTCACTACTGATCAAAACATGGCCGTGGTGCTCATGTAGCATACCATGCAATACCGATAAGCCCATGCCAGTACCACCGTCCATTTGATGCGTGGTAAAAAAAGGTAAAAACAATTTTTGGATATTTTTTTGAGTAATTCCCTGACCATTATCACCAATGGCTAATTCTACAAAGTTGCCAATAATATTTCGATGACAACTACAACAAATTTGTGTTGTTCCCTCTTGCTCAACTCCTTGTTTAAAATCACATTGATTAAGCTCAACAACTATTTCCCCACCATTTGGCAAAGCTTTAATTGAGTTATGGATCAATATCATCAGCATTTGATGTAACTGAGTAGGCTCTGCTTCAATCAATGCGACATGAGGAGCAGCGTTAAAAGTTATATTAATGTTTTTTGCTATCGATTTAGCCACCAAAGGCACTAGTTCACTGATCACCTCAACTAATGATATTGGTTTAAATTGTTCTTTTTCTTCACGGCAAAACGTTTGTAATTGCGCAACCAATTTTTTAGCTTCAAGCCCTGCTGATGCTATTTTAGCTAAATATTTGTCCAGTTTAAGCCGAGGTGTTTTATCAGCAACCGTTACCACTAATTCAGTTGCTAATTCGTTATAACCTAAAATATTAGCGAGCTTATTATTAAAATTATGGCTGATGCCACCAACAATTTGACCAATTGTTTCCATTTTTTCCGCATGCTCAAGTTGACGTTTTATGGCAATTTTTTCGGAGACATCACGTTTAATCGCAACAAAATGAGTGAGCATATTATTATTATTGACAACAGGTGTGATCGTTTGGTCTTCCAAGTACAAGCTGTTATTTTTTTTCTTATTCCACAATTCACCTTGCCAAACATTGCCCGATGTTAACGTATTCCACATGTTGTTATAAAATTGATCCGATTGTCGACCTGATTTTAATAACGAAGTGTCTTTACCTAATGCTTCTTGATGAGAGTAGCCAGTTAATTGTTCAAATGATTTATTTACCCACAAAATTTCACCATGTTTGTCAGCAATTAATACCGCGTCAACCGCAGCATTTAATGCAGAATAAAATAATTCTAATGGTAAATCAGTTTGTTTATTCACATTGGCATAGTGTTCTAGTTTCATAAGCTTTTCGTTAAAATTTAATTAATAATTTATACGTACTCAAATTAAACAAGCAATTCAGCAACAATTGTTCTTAATGTTTCGGCAGAAAATGGTTTTTCTAAAATTTGATCCGCGCCAACTAATTTAGCTATCTCTAAATAATTAAAACGTCCTTCAATACCACCACCGCCAGATATAGCGACAATAGGTATATTGGGATAATTTTTTTTCATGTCCATGATCAAATCAATGCCATTTTCCTCTGCCATCACAATATCAGTCACCACTAAAGCAATGTCAGTTGACGATAATATACGCAATGCTTGAATACCATTTTCAGCCAGTTCCACCTCTATGTCTTTGCGACTTAACATGGCAGCAACCATTTCTCTTACCGATATTTCATCATCTACCACTAATAGCTTTTTCATTGTTTAATCCTATTTATTATTTAAGTAGAAATTAAAAAAACTCAATTTCACCATCATCCATACTGTCTTGAGTGACTGGATTATTAAGGGTTTGCTCGGAAAGTTGGTGCGCAATATCCATAGCATCGGATAATTTTTTTAAATGCTGCTCCGTAGATTCCTCTAAATCAGCCCGTTGCGCCAAACTAAAGTCTTGCCTAAATAAACTGATAGCGTCAATAAAACTTTTTACCACGGCAATTCTTGAACTCATATGCGTTAGTAACTGTTTAGTCATATCTTCAAACTGCAAACCAAGTAAAGACTGATCAACACTCGCTTGTATTACGGTTGAAATATCAGAAATATCCGCTAATTTATGACTCACCAAAGAGTTTTGTGACTCTAACTCGCTCATTAATTCTTCCATACGATTTTGCGAGGTTAGCGTTAAATCAAGATCGCTTGACGCAAGCTTACCAATGGTACTTTTAGCTTCATTCATGGTGGCAAGTATTTGGTGATAATTTTCTCTTATTTGACTACTAAAATCAGCACTACGACCTGAAAGAGCACGCACTTCATCAGCAACTACAGCAAAACCTCGACCCGCTTCACCAGCCCGAGCCGCCTCTATAGCCGCATTAAGTGCTAATAAATTAGTTTGTTTACTAATACCATCTATTTCACCTAATAGATTTTGTACTGAATTAATATTTTCATTCATTGAGTTCATTGAATCGACCAAGTGTAAGCTACCTTCACTCATTGACTGAATGCTTGATACAAATAAAGCAATTAATTCAGTCGCTTCGTCCCTAAAACCTTTGTGTTCACTATTATTTTCTGGTTCTTCTAATGAATGAATTAAATCGGTTACTAAGGAAATTTGCACTTGTGATTGTTCACCTAAACCTGAAAAACTTGCAAAAAGTTCGCCTATCGCATCGGTTTGAATACTTTCTAAGCGGCTCACTTCATCATCTAACTGGATAAATTGTTGACTCATTTCATGATCAGCATTTGTTAATATTTGCTCGTACGGATTTGGCTCTAACGATTGTTCAGCTATAGGATCGATTGTTAAAAACTGCGCAGCTAATTTAAAATGAATATAAGCACACGCAAGTATTTCAATCAACAGCAACAACATGATGGTGAAGCTAAACCATGGCGCAGAGATAGTTAACATAATTGCCACCAAACCAATGACAACGGTCGTTAAGCCAACAAAAAATAACACTTTTAATAAACGAATATATTGAGTTAATTGCTGCTTTTCTGTTTGCTGACTACTTGTTTGTTTTTCAGACATATTTTTTTACCATCCTATAAATAAAAAACATTGTTTTGATCCGATTTTGCTAATGTTTTTCTATAGTTAAATTCTCTCTTTTCAATTGTATTATTATGAATATTTTTAATCGTTTTTACATAAACTTCATTGATTGAAGGTACAAAGTAAACTTTCCTCGCAAAATATCCACCAACATCTTGATTGATGTTAGCGATACTTTCTAAGGTTAAATACTCATTAATAAAACTAATATTTCGTTGTCCAACATCTATTGATGACTGGGTCAGCGATCCACCACCAAATATTTTCGCGGTTAAATTTTGACGATCACCACCCAATTTAATGATTTCATTGATCAACAATTCCATTGCCGCATTACCATATCGAGCCGCATTAGAATGTTGATACGTTTCATAAACATTGCTGCTTGCTCGTTTTTTTCTTGGCATTTTCGTAGGCTCATTTTTTTCTTTTAAACTTAATTGTGTTTTTATTAGGTTATGACATTTAGGTAACATAAAATGGTTCATGCCACCTATCTTCAATTTAGTATCGTAAAGACAAACCGCAATACATGATCCCAACACTGTCACAATCATTTCCTCGCCTTGGCAAGCAAAAAAATCCCCCGGCAGTAATTTAACCGCCTTTCGTTTAAAACGGCCGTCCCAATAGCTATTTTGCTCGGAGTCTACTTGTTTATTCACAAGAATTAAATCATTCAACCTAACCGATCAATTTTTTAACCACGGTTAAAAGTTGCTCTGGTTTGAATGGTTTTACCACCCAGACTTTTGCACCCGCAGCTTTACCTTGTTGCTTCATTTCATCACCGGCTTCAGTGGTTAGCATAACGACCGGCGTGAATTTATTCATTCGCCCAGATTTTATATTTTTAAGCATTTCAATACCGTTCATATTCGGCATATTGACATCAGAAATAATCAAGTTGTATCTTTCTTGTTCAGCTTTAACTAACCCCTGTTTACCATCATCTGCAGTGGTAACTTCATAACCGGCGTTAGTGATCGCCATCTTTAAGATCTGTCTCATTGAAGCAGAATCGTCAACGAAGAGTATTTTTTTTGCCATTATTATCTCCAACTATTTTATTTATTAAAATTCATGCCTATGCAGATGGTTCAGGATTGATATGTAGATGCTTGCCTCGACAAAAAACATTAAAAAGGCTAAAAGTCGAGCCTCGCTGCGCTCGTGTCGACCTACAAAGTAATAAATCCCTTAATTTTACGGTTTTCCTGAGTAAAGTGCATAAGCACGTTAA
>CAZVPC010000027.1:0-2144 GCA_964629005.1 uncultured Pseudoalteromonadaceae bacterium
CTTTATTTGACGCTGCCAACGCTCGCGTTAGCAGTTAGATTTAATTAACTGGTAGTTGTTAGTTTAATAATTTTCTAGTTAATAATTCTTGTCATTTAAAAAACCAGCCAAGTGCTGGTTTTTTTTCGCCTCTTTTTTATCCTTGTGCCAGAAAAAATTATTAATTTTCTTTTAAGTTGATATACTTATATGCTTATCTATTGAGCTATTTATTGGATTTCATGTCAAAAATAAATTATCGCGAAAGTAAAAGCGCTTTAGTGTTAACGGGTGGTGGTGCACGCGCTGCTTACCAAGTTGGCGTACTGAGCGCTATAGCCCAATTTATGCCGCGCAATCACGGCATTCCCTTTCCTATTATTTGTGGCACCTCTGCAGGTTCAATCAATGCAGCGGGTTTGGCCTGTTATGCCTCTTGTTTTCATTTAGGAGTAAAAAAATTAGAATGGATATGGAAAAATTTAACCACAGATCAAATTTACCGCAGCAATGCCAGCAATGTATTTGGCCACATATCACAAGGAATGTTTGCTAGCTTTCAAGCAGACTATGCTAATAAATCAGCTCATAGTATTTTAAACAATGAACCTTTACGCCAGTTACTTAATAAAGTTGTCGACTTTAAACGTATTGATAAAAACATTTTAAAAGGTTATTTATCTGCTCTTTCTATTACTGCTTCCAGTTATACAAGCAGCGATTCTATTAGTTTTTATCAATCACATCAAAATATTAAACCATGGTTAAGAGCTAAACGGCGAGGAACGAGTTGTCAAATAAATTGTGATCATTTAATGGCTTCATCAGCAATCCCTATTGTTTTTCCTTCTGTAAAAATTGGTTCCGAACATTTTGGCGACGGCTCAGTACATCAACTTTCACCGCTAAGCCCCGCTATTCATTTAGGCGCTGAGAGAACTTTTATTATTGGTGTTGAACAACCTAAAGAACCTGCCCATCAACTTGAAAACAACCCTCACCCACCAAGCATAGCCACGGTTGCAGGTCATATGCTTGACAGTGTTTTTGCCGATACCTTGTTGAGTGATCTTGAACGAGTGCAACGAGTAAATAGTACTTTAAAACTCATCCCCAAAGAGCAGCAAACGGCACAAGAGGGTTTAAAAAATATTGATAATTTATTGATCAACCCCAGTCATGATTTTAATTCGATTGCGATGAAATATTATGATCAAATTCCGCTGTCAATCCGCTTATTATTACGCACCGTAGGTGTGGGAAACGATGGTGAGTCGAGCATTATTAGTTATTTATTATTTGACAAAAATTTCTGTCGCGATTTGATCAAATTAGGCTTTGATGATGCACTAGAGCAAGAACAAAAAATTAGAACTTTTTTATTTATATAAGAGCAATTAACTCCCTTCTTGAATAAAACGTTCCGCGCGCTCTACTCGTCTGGGTTTACCCCGTAAAATCAAAGTATCTTGTACTTGTAACGTGATATTTTCATCAGGATCCTCAATTTCTTCGCCATTGCGATGCAAGGAAGTTACATTAACACGACGTTCTAAAAAGTTTAATGACGCAATAGTACGACCAACAGCAAAAGCGGTTTCAGTTAACAAAACCGCATGAGAAAATTCTATTCTATCAATGGCATTAGGTCCTAAATCAGTATTTTCCCCCTGATAAAAACCATGCAAATGATTATAATGAGCCTTACGCTCTTTTTGCACCCGACGAAAAATACGAGAAAACGGTACTCCAGTTAATGACAAGACTTGAGAAACTAACATTAAACTACCTTCTAAAATTTCAGGTACCACTTCATTTGCACCTGCTTTTTTTAATTGATCCAGATAGTCATCATTTCGCGTTCTGACCAATATTTGAACATTAGCTGACAATGACCGAACTTTTCGAATCACTTCAATCGATTGTTTATCTTCACCAAAGGCAATAACCACCAATCTAGCCTTCGATAAATTAGCAGCCTTAAGCAGTTCAGTTTGCCTTGAGGTTCCAAATAATACATTCTCTCCAGCCTCACGAGACTCTTTCACCCGTAATGGATCGATGTCAATGGCAATAAAATCTATTGATTCTTGCTTTAAAAATCGACTAACGGTTTGTCCAACGCGACCAAAACCACAAATAATGACGTGATTATGTAAATTATC
>CAZVPC010000027.1:2244-4307 GCA_964629005.1 uncultured Pseudoalteromonadaceae bacterium
TCTTTTTTCGCTTCACCGGCTTTTTCAGCCAATATTTTGATCACGATTATTTTAATTACCATAAAAGCAATGAGTATCATAACAACGCTACTAGGTTCAGAAATCAAAATGCTGACGTCTAATTTCATGCCGATAGTAACAAAAAACAAACCTAAAAGAATATCTCGATAAGGGCGAATATCAGCTTCAAGCTGATGTTTATATTGACTTTCTCCTAACATCATCCCTGCTAAAAATGCGCCCAGAGCCATCGACAAGCCAAACCACTGCGTTAATGCTGACGCTAACAACGTAACCAATAAGGTGGTTAATACAAATAATTCATCAGTACGAACTTTAGCAATAATATTAAACAAACGTGGTAGCAACCATTTACCCACTAATAATAAAATACTAACAACAAAAATGCCCTTCACTAACGCCATCAATAATTCGAACAACATTAACGAACCGCTATCTTGAGCAAGTAATGGAATAATGATCAGTAACGGTACTACCGCAATATCTTGAAATAATAAAATAGCGACTGAAATCTGTCCTGATTTACGTTTGATATCTCCCGACTCACTTAATTGCCTGATCACAATAGCGGTTGAAGACAAGGCTAAAATCCCACCAATAACAATAGCGCTTGAAAAATGTTCGCCGAACAGCATCGCAATAAGAAAAAAAACTAACGACGAAATAGCAACCTGAAAACCACCCACCGAAAATACTAAATGCCGCATAGCGATTAGTTTTGGTAAAGAAAATTCTAAGCCGAGCGTAAACAACAAAAAAACAATACCTAGCTCAGCGAATTGTTCATAATCAACTTGATCATGTACCCAAGCAAAACCATGTTCTCCGACTAAAGTTCCCGCCACCAAATATGCCAAAATAGCTGGCATTTTTAAACGGCGAAGTAACCAAACACTAAAAACGGCAGTGGTTAAAATAGCAAGAATTTCTATATGACTGGTCACAAAATTTCCTTTTTTAGCTTACCAAGCGGCAATAAATTGCCGACAAATAAATGGCACTCAACAATATTAACATAAAATCACATTTAATCACTTATAAATCAAAAGATTACATCAAGTAAAAATCAACTCCGGTAAAGGTACAATAATTGCATTTACTTTCACATGAACAAAAATGAATATTACACCATTACTTACTGGCCTTAAGGTATTTGAATGCAAACATTAAATCTACTTGAACAGCATTTTACTGACAACAATGCTTTTAGTGTATTAAATATTGATCATGAAGACAGTTTTATTCCTGGTTTAGTGTTGTTAGAACAATTACAAACAACATTAGATGTGCAAGAGCTGTTAAATATTTTTGCCAAAGAAGCTGCAAAACTTGTTGATTTTTCAGGATTATACTTTAAAAATCAAGAATTTAGTACATCGATACAAGGTAGTCGCACAGCAAAAGTAGAACGAACTTTTGAGCTAAAAATCAATAATGAATTTATTGGTGTTTTAACTTATTCGGTTAATAAGTCAATTAGTTTGTCAAAATATAAAATTTTAAACCAGCTTCATCAACATCTACTGTATCCGTTGAGAAATGCCTTAAATTACCGAATGGCTTCAAAATTAGCAATGCAAGACGGTTTAACCGGTTTAGGTAACCGCCGCCATTTTGATCAACAATTAACCAGAGCAATACATCATGCTAATCGCCATCAAAGTAGAGTTGGTTTGATCCTTGGTGATCTTAATAAATTTAAAATAGTGAATGATAATTTTGGTCATCAAATTGGTGATTTAGTCTTAAAACATATCGCCACTGCAATGACCAATAGTATACGAGACTCAGATAGTGTATTTCGATTTGGTGGTGATGAATTTGCGATCATTGTTGAAAATGCCAGTAACAATTCACTGCATATTATTGAAAATCGCATAAACATTGCTATTAGTAATGATGCTTTATTAGCAAAATATCAAATAACCTGTAGTTTAGGTTGCACTTTTATGAATCGTGCTGACAATGAAGGCTCTTTATTTGAGCGTGCAGACCAAGCACTTTATCGTCAAAAAATGAACATTAAACGTAATTTAAATGTA
>CAZVPC010000027.1:4407-20523 GCA_964629005.1 uncultured Pseudoalteromonadaceae bacterium
TGCAGACCAAGCACTTTATCGTCAAAAAATGAACATTAAACGTAATTTAAATGTAGTTTAAATTACGTTTAAGTTGAGTTAAATATTGCCAAAGATCGTTAACCTTTGGCAATATTTAGCAAATTAGCGGCATCGCCTCACCTATGTCCGAGTAACATTAGGCCTCGCGCGTTCCCACGAGCTGTGTGGTAATAGCAAAATGGGTTACATTCCTGTTGCTTAGAAGCTCAGTTAACCTCAATACAGGTTAGAGACCGTTTATTTTTTATTAATTGATCGAGGATTTGACCCCGTTGTCTTAGTTTTTCTAGTAAGCGCTTGATTTTTTATTTGCATACTACGATAGCGATTTTTTCCTGAAAGTGAACTTTGCTGCTTGGTTTTCAAATTAGTATTGCTATGTTTAACCCTTTTGTCTTCATCAAACTCATAACCAGGTAAAACGATCCGTTCAAATTTTCGTCCGATCAATTGTTCAATATTAGCTAAAAATTTTTCATCCTTAGGACTCACTAACGAAATTGCAGTACCCGTTTTACCTGCCCTACCAGTACGACCAATACGATGCACATAATCTTCGGCCAAAAAAGGTAAATGAAAATTCACCACATAGGCTAAATCGGTAATATCTAACCCCCGTGCAGCCACATCGGTAGCAACTAGAACTCGAACATTGCCCTCACTAAATTGCTCAAGCGCTTTATTTCTTGCCCCCTGAGATTTATCACCATGACATAATGCTACTTTAATGCCATCAAGTTTTAATTCTTTTGCCAATTCATTAGCACTTTCTTTGGTACCCGCAAAAACTAAAACTTGTCGCCAATTATTAACACCGATCAATTCTGATAATAATTCACGTTTACGAGCCTCGCTGACCCAATAAACTTGTTGTTTAACTTTACCTGATGTTGTATTTTGCTTTGATATTTCAATGGTTATCGGCGTAGTTAAAAATTGTTTTGCTAACAATTTTACTTTATTTGAAAAAGTTGCCGAAAATAATACCGATTGATAATGATGCTTAATGGCCAACAATATTTTTTCAATATCTTGCAAAAAACCCATATCAAGCATACGATCAGCTTCGTCAAGTACCAAATATTGCACTTGTGATAAATTGATATTGTTCAACACCATGTGCTCTAACAATCGCCCCGGTGTTGCTACCAACACATCAATCCCAGCTTTTAATGCTTTGGTTTGTGCTGGCATTGCCACACCGCCATAAATAACGGCTGACTTTATGGAGGTAAATTGGCTATAAGTACAAATATTTTCATAAACTTGACGAGCAAGCTCTCTAGTTGGAGTTAACACTAAAGCTTTCAATTTAGCTTTAGGCTGACTTACTGGTTGCTTTAATAATAACTCTAGTAACGGTAATGAAAAAGCAGCCGTTTTACCAGTCCCCGTTTGCGCACTGGCAATAATGTCGTGCCCTTTTCTGATCTGCGGGATCGCTTTTTGTTGAATTGGCGTTAAATTTTTATAACCACAAATTTTAACCGCTTTTAATAATTCTGCGGGTAAACCAATTGCATCAACACTCATAACACGACCTAAAAATAATCAGTAAAATTGGCGCGAATTATAATCGCTATTGCACTAATTAGAAAACCTTTTCAGAAAAACTTATACTTTATTGATCATAAAAATCAAATGTCATCGCCCAGATCAAAATTGATAATTAGGCTCAATAACAATAATACGTTTAGGGGCAACTAAGCCATCATCATTAATAAAACCAACACCGATAAATTCAGCATGTTCAGCTAACTTAGGATCACCTAAGTAAACCTGTACTAAACCATCAACAGGGGCATTAGACGTTTGTACTGGGTTACCATGACGTAAAAAATTAGCTGACATATCATCAACATAAACTGTTGGCATATTCGTTACTGCGGTATCCATTGGCAATAACAAAGGATCAAGCAATTGTGATGGCAAAATATCTTCGGCGCGCGCTTGCTCAAGTAAAGCTTCTATTTGTGCAAGCGTAACCATACCGTCAACTGGATAATCACCAACAGCTGTACGACGTAATTGCGCAACATGAGCACCACAACCTAATAACTCACCTAAATCATCAATAATCGTTCTAATATAAGTTCCCTTTGAAACATGAATATCTAAAACAAGTTCATCATGCTTAAATGATAATAAATTCAAATAAAAAACAGTGATTTCACGAGCTTCTCGTGGTACTTCAATACCCTCACGCGCATATTTATATAATGGTCTACCTTGATATTTCAATGCAGAATACATTGACGGCACTTGTTCAGTTATGCCCCTAAAGCTATCAAGTGCCACTAATAATTGTTGTTCGCTAACGTTAACCGCTTTTTCAGCAACCACTTCACCTGCAGCATCACTCGTGGTCGTTCTTATTCCTAATTTTGCGGTAACTTGATAAGTTTTATCCGTATCTAATAAAAACTGGGAAAATTTTGTTGCTTCACCTAAACATACCGGCAACATCCCCGTTGCTAAAGGATCTAAAGCACCAGTGTGACCAGCTTTTTGAGCAAAATAAACTTGTTTTACTGCTTGTAACGCATGATTTGATGACATGTCATACGGCTTATCAAGTAATAAAATACCGTTAACTGGGCGCCCTTTTCTACGCTTTGCCATGTATTAGCTATCCTCTTGCTTTGTTTGATCATCACTTGGTGACACGTCATCCATCAGATGTTTATCACTGGCAACAGCTTGATCAACTAAAGCACTCATGCGCACACCTTCGGCCATAGACTTGTCATAAACAAAACGTAAATGCGGCATAATACGCGCTCTTAATTGCTTTGCTAATAGTGAACGGATAAAACCAGCCGCGTCATTTAATACGTCAAGCGATGCTTTTATTTCTGTAGCATCGTTGGTAAAAAACGTGACAAATATTTTTGCATAAGCTAAATCGCGGGTAAGTTCGACTGCTGAAACTGTGGTCATACTCAAACGCGGATCTTTAACCTCACGCATTAAAATAATAGCGATTTCTTTTTGTATTTGCTGACCAACACGATCAGTACGGGCATATTCTCTAGCCATAAAAACTCCTAACTAAGCTATAAAATAGTATTTTTTATAGCAAAAAATGGAGGCTAAGCCCCCATTTTAATTTTAAATAATTTATTTAGCTAATAGCTCGAAGCTAGTTAATCCAAATACAAAGTGGAAACACGGAGTTGACGCTAGTCAATAGTATTTCCAACGCAGTCGTTGGCTTAAATAGCTATGAGATCTAGCTATAATGTTCGTTGAATTTCTACTGTTTCGAACACTTCAATCTGGTCGCCAATTCTTACATCGTTGTAATTTTTCACGCCAATACCACATTCAGTACCATTACGTACTTCTTGTACATCATCTTTAAAGCGTCTTAGTGATTCTAGCTCACCTTCATATATAACGACATTTTCACGCAACACACGAATAGGCGCATTTCGTTTGATCAAACCTTCGGTAACCATACAACCAGCGATAGAGCCAATTTTAGGAGACTTGAATACGTCACGAACTTGAGCAAGACCAATGATCTCTTGCTTAAATTCTGGCGCAAGCATACCACTCATCGCTTGTTTAACTTCGTCAATTAACTGATAAATCACACTGTAATAACGTAAATCAATATTTTCTGATTGAATTACCTTACGCGCAGACGCATCAGCTCGAACATTAAAACCAACCACAATCGCATTAGACGCTGCGGCAAGTGAGGCATCAGTTTCGGTAATTCCACCAACACCAGAGCCAATGATCTTAACTTTAACTTCGTCAGTTGACAGTTTAATTAACGAATCAGAAATAGCTTCCAAAGAACCTTGAACATCAGACTTGAGTACCACATTAACTTCACTAACATCACCTTCAGTCATATGAGCAAACATGTTTTCAAGTTTAGATTTTTGCTGACGAGCGAGCTTAACATCGCGGAATTTACCTTGGCGATACAAAGCGACTTCTCGCGCTTTTTTCTCATCTTTTACGACCGTCGCTTCATCACCCGCTAATGGCACACCACTCAATCCTAAAATCTCAACAGGAATTGACGGGCCTGCTGATTTGATTGGTTTACCCAATTCATCTCGCATCGCACGAACACGACCATATTCAAGACCACAAAGTACAATATCACCTTGTTTTAGTGTTCCTTCTTGTACCAATACTGTAGCAACAGGACCACGACCTTTATCTAATTTAGACTCAACTACAACACCACTGGCCATTTTATCGACAACAGCCGTTAATTCAAGTACTTCCGATTGTAATAAAATTGCATCGAGTAATTCATCGATACCTAAACCTGATTTAGCAGAAACATGAACAAACTGTACATCACCACCCCAATCTTCAGGAATAACATCGTGCTGAGAAAGCTCATTTTTAACTCGGTCTGGATCAGCGGTTTCTTTATCCATTTTATTAACCGCAATAATAATAGGTGCACCCGCCGCTTTAGCATGTTGAACAGCTTCAACGGTTTGTGGCATAACACCATCATCGGCAGCAACAACAATAATAACAATATCAGTTGCTTTAGCACCGCGAGAACGCATCGCAGTAAATGCCGCATGACCTGGAGTATCTAAAAAGGTCACCATGCCATTACCCGTTTCTACATGGTAAGCACCAATATGTTGAGTAATACCACCTGCTTCACCCACCGCAACTTTTGATTTGCGAATATAATCGAGTAATGAAGTTTTACCATGATCAACATGACCCATAATAGTAACAACTGGCGCACGCGAGATAGCTTCACCCGAGTCACCTCGGTCTTGTAATACGTGCTCTTCAAGGGCATTTTCTTTCACTAAAATAACTTCACGCCCCATTTCTTCTGCGACTAACGCCGCAGTTTCTTGGTCGATCACTTGATTAATGGTTGCCATTGCCCCCATTTTAAACATCACTTTAACAACTTCAGCACCCTTAACTGACATTTTATCTGCCAATTCAGCCACTGAAATAGTTTCGCCAATACGTACATCTTTATTTTTTATTTCAACAGGTTTTTTGAAACCATGTTGTAAACTCTTAGGCGCTGATAAGGTTTGTTTGTTTCTGCCTCTTCCTTTGCCAAAACGTGCATTTTTATCTTGCGTTGCTGCTTTTTTCTTACGACGGCGACGCCCACCACCTTCATCTTCAGAATCAACTTTATCTTCAGCTTCTTGTGCGTAAACAGAAGAAGTTACATGCACCACTTCTTTTTCTTTGGCTTTGCGCGCTTCATCTTCAACTTTCCAGCGTGCTTCATTTTCTTCGGCTAATTTTTTTGCCGCTAAAGCAGACTCTTTTGCTTCTTGCTCAGCTTTAGCTTTTGCTTCGGCTTCTTGTTGTAAACGCAATTTTTTTGCATCTTCAGACTCAACCACAGGAACAGCTTCTTTCGCTTTTGTTTTTACCGCATCAACTTCTTTTGCTTTAGCTAATGCTGCCGCCTTGGCTTTTTCTTCTGATTTAACCGCTGCCACTGCTTTCACATTTTCATGCTCTATTGCCGCTGCTATTTTAGCTTCTTCGGCCGCTTTAGCTTCTTCAGCTGCTCTGACCTCGGCCGCAACTCTTGCTTCTTCCGCGACTCTTTCGTCTTCGGCTGCTTTTGCTGCAGCAAGTTGCTGCTCTTCAACATCACCGCGCTTAACGTAAGTACGTTTTTTACGCACTTCCACTTGTACCGACTTAGCCTTGCTGCCTGAACCCATGGTTAATGTTGACTTCTTTTTGCGATTCAACGTCATTCGACTAGGACTCGCTGATGAATCATCACCATGTTGCTTTTTTAGAAAACTTAAAAGGTTTTCTTTTTCTTGTTCAGACACTGAGTCTGTCACCGATTTTTTAATACCAGCATCCGCCAATTGTTCAACTAACTTGTCAACAGGCGTACCGATTTCACCGGCAAGCTGTGCTACTGTTACTTCTGCCATCTATAATTTACCCCTGTTAACATTATTCTTCGTTAAACCAACAAATATTACGTGCTGCCATAATTAATTCACCTGCTTTAGTTTCATCTAACTCTTCAATATCACATATTTCATCAACACCTTGCTCGGCAAGATCTTCAAGTGTAATAACACCACGACTTGCTAAAACATAAGCGAGGTGTTTCTCTAAACCGTCTAAAGCTAATAAGTCTGCCGCTGGTTCAGTGCCATCAAGTGATTCTTCGCTAGCTAAAGCCTGTGTGGTTAATGCTGCTTTAGCACGTTCACGTAATTCTTCAACTAAGTCTTCATCAAAACCATCTATGGTTAGTAATTCAGCCACAGGAACATAAGCAATTTCTTCTAATGAAGTAAAGCCTTCATCAATCAGTACTGTTGCAAAATCTTCATCAATATCAAGGTGTTCAGTAAACACACCTAAGACCTTATCATTTTCTGCCTGATGTTTTTCGTGCATATCTTTAATGGTCATAACATTCAATTCCCAACCAGTAAGCTGGCTCGCTAAACGAATATTTTGACCACCACGACCAATAGCCATGGCTAAGTTATCTTCTTCAACCGCTATGTCCATGGTGTTTTTGTCTTCATCAACAATAATTGATGCAACCTCAGCAGGTGCCATCGCGTTGATCACAAATTGTGCTGGGTTATCGTCGTATAACACTATATCAACCCGTTCACCATCAAGTTCACCTGAAACCGCTTGTACCCGTGAACCACGCATGCCAACACAAGCGCCAACCGGATCAATACGTTTATCATTGCTTTTTACGGCAATTTTAGCGCGCGAACCAGGATCTCGAGCCGCCCCTTTGATATCAAGCATTTCTTCGCCAATTTCAGGGACTTCAAGCCGAAAAAGTTCTATCAACATTTCTGGTTTAGTTCGACTGATAAATAATTGTGCGCCACGAGCTTCTGGTTTAATTTCGTACAATAAGCCACGTACCCGATCACCAGGACGAAAAATTTCACGCGGTAATAAATCATCTCGAAAAATAATGGCTTCAGCATTGCTACCTAAATCAACAATAACGCTTTCTCGACTTGCCTTTTTAACCACACCCGTAACAAGTTCACCCACTTGATCTTGATAAGCTTCAACCACCAATGCTCGTTCAGCTTCACGCACTTTTTGCACAATAACTTGTTTGGCTGTTTGGGTGGTGATGCGATCAAAGGTGACAGATTCAATTTGATCTTCAACATAGTCACCCACCTGCATTTCAGGTTCGTCAAACTGCGCTGCAGCTAACGTAATTTCTCCATAGGGATTTTCTATAGGATCATCACTCTCCTCAACCACTTTCCAGCGACGAAAAGTATCAAATTCACCCGTTTTGCGATCAATACAAACCCGTACTTCTATATCACCTGCATATTTCTTTTTAGTGGCGGTTTCTAATGCAACTTCCATCGCTTGAAAAATACTTTCTCGGGGTAATGCTTTCTCGTTAGAGACAGCATCGACAACCAGTAATACTTCCTTACTCATGCTACCTAGCCTCATTTATTTATCTTTAATTAACAAAAAACTAATAAAATTTAGTTATTTTCATTAAAACAGGGGGACAAGATTTCCCTTGTCAATATTATTAATGTCTAAAGGATAATCTTCACCATCAACGACAACAATTAAGCTATTATTTTCAATGCTGATAAGTTTACCTTTAAACTTACGTCGACCGTTGAGTGGGATCGACAATTTTACATTGATTATTTCACCTATAACGGCTTGATAATGTGCCATTTCAAACAGCGGTCTATCTAATCCAGGAGATGAAACCTCTAAGTTATATTCAGTACTGATCGGATCTTCAACATCTAAAATAGCACTCACCTGACGACTAACCTCTGCGCAATCATCAACATCGATACCATTTACATGTTCAATATATATCCGCAATACCGAATGCTTACCCGCACTAACAAATTCAATGCCTAATAATTCTTTGCCCGTTTCTTCTACTGCAGGGCGTAACATTTCGGTTAGTTTATGTTCAAACTTTGCCAATACCACTCTCCATAAACAAAAAGTAGAAATAAAAAAAGGGCATAAAGCCCAGCGAAATAACTTCTTGCTGTCATTGCATACCTTAAATTTAGTATACAAAAAAGCCCCTGAATGCTGGGGCTTTGTTCACCGAGTCTATCAAGAATTTACTCAGCCTAGCTTTTAGCTTCTGCGTTTAACCTATTCTTTAGATTAAGGATCAAGGTGAATACGCGACGATTAAAGCAACACCCCGTAAAAACAACCATTGCTCTAACGCAAATATTTAAGCAGGCGAATTATATAGAGCTACGCCAAATAGCGCAATAGCAAAGCAAATAAATAGCTAAAAAAATATAGTTTGAATTCTACTTAGTTTATCGACTTAAAATATATTGAATAATATTGGCTTTCAATTAGTTACAAATATTCAACAATAATGATATAACTGTTAATAAACTCATGATACTTCAAAATGTATATTTCAGAACGTCTGAGCATTTCAAGCTAACATGATTATAAACTATTATGGGAGTTATTAACTCGGTTATGTATTCATACTCACAAGTGTTAATAAGAAATATTTGCTTAGGGTTACTTTTTTCGATCAGTGTTGCGTTAATATCAGCACTAATTTTTACAAATTATCTCGAAAATGAACAAGCACAACAAAGTAAAACAATTCGTGCTATTGCTCAGCAAATATCATCGGTAAATGAAAATAAAGCCTTAGTAAGAACATTGAAAAACATTGCACCATTTGCTTTGTTAGATATTTCTTTATTAACTGGTGACGAACTTTTTCATAACGAGAATTATAGTGAACGCTCAATATTTTCTTTTTTGCTGCCTAAAAAAGAGAACATCATCTTAAAAGATCAAAACATTCATATTAGCTTTCAAATTAACCATAACCAAGAAATCACTCTTTTAGTTCAATTACTCATCGTATTTTTCGTTGCCACAATGATTTTCTGTCTTGTTGCTGCTGTATTGAGTATTAAGCGCTACAAAAATTTATATTTAGGAATAAGCCAACAAATTAAAAAAGAGCTTTCGTTAGTTGTTCATAATGGTGAAAGCTCTGTTGATAATTTATTCAACATTTCAGCATTAAAGGACGGTGTTAGTGAAATTAAGTCCTTAATAAAATCACAACAATCAAGTTCATTAGCCTTTGAACACCAAGCCTTTACCGATAATTTAACGCAACTTAATAATCGCAATAAATTCGTTCATTTTTTCGAAAACAAGGTTTCAGAAACCGGAGAGGTTAAACACGGTGTTTTACTAATAACCCGTTGTTCGGAATTACAAACAATTAATCAAATTCGTGGTTTTAGTGATGGTGACCGTTATATCAGCAGGGTTGCTACTATTATGCGATCAGCACTTAATACTTATAAAGATGGTCAAATTTTCAGAATGAACAGTTCTGACTTTGCCACCATTTTACCCAATGTTACTATTGATACAGGTGAAGATTACGCACAACAGCTTACCAGTAAATTTAATGAGTACCAGCAAGCTTCTGAACTCGATTCTATAGCGTACACTGGAATTGTAGCGTTTAGTTGGCAATCCCCTTTAGGAGAATTACTTGCTTTAGCCGATACAGCGATCAGTGTAGCTCAAACACAAAATATTAATGCGTGGTTTACGCAACAAGACACTGAGCTATTGGAAGACTCAAATGCTAACTATGGCAATCAAAATTGGCGACAAGAGATTGATAATGTCATAGAAAATAAAAATGTATCCTTGTTGGTTCAACCGATACAAGCCAGCGCTCGTAATGCCAAAATTTATGGTGAAATTTTAGTCCGCTTTTTAAATTCTAATGATGAAATATTGCCTACCGCTTCTTTCATTGCCATGGCTGAACGCTTAGATAGAATTGTAGCAGTAGATAGATTAATCATTGAAACCGCACTGAGTGAGATCAAAAGTAAAAATTTGCTCGATAAGAGTTTTGGGGTAAATATTAGCGCTCGTTCAATTAGTGACGAACATTTCTTAATTTGGTTAGAACGAAAGTTACTCAAAGAAAATAAAATAGCGCCACGGTTAGTTTTTGAAATTACCGAATACGGGTTACAGCAAAACATTAAAAATAGTAAACGTTTTATCGATATGCTACATCGTTCAGGCGCACGAGTCACAGTAGAACGTTTTGGTGTTGGTTTAACCTCGTTTAAATTTTTTAGAGATCTAAGACCTGATTTTATTAAAATGGACAGCACCTATACTCGAGATATTGACGAAGACAAAAATAATCAGTACTTTCTTCGTTTAATGGTTGATTTAGCGCATAGGATCAGCATCAATGTCCTTGCAGAAAGTGTTGAAACTATAGAGGAAAAAAACACCCTCGAAAAATTATTTATCGATGGATGCCAAGGTTATTATATTAATAAACCGACCCCGATATAACTTTATCGCCGGCTTATTTATCAATATTAAATGGAACTTCACCATTAAATTGTTAATAACCCTACTACTCTTATGTTGTTATCTGTTTAATAAAATCAGATAATACTGATATTTATTAATATGCGAACTTTTTACCAACAATGCTTTTTAAAACTTTTTTGAAAACTTTTTTTGAAAACAATGATGCTTACAACTAATGGTTGATTATTTATTGCTGCTTGTCGGCACAGTTTTAGTAAATAACTTTGTCCTAGTCAAATTTCTTGGTTTATGCCCTTTTATGGGGGTATCCTCACGAACTGATACCGCTATTGGTATGTCTTTTGCGACAACCTTTGTAATGACACTCGCCTCATTGCTGAGTTACTTGGTCAATAGTTATATATTAGTACCACTAGGACTTGAATATCTAACCACCATGTCTTTCATTTTAGTGATTGCTGTGGTGGTACAATTTACCGAAATGGTGGTTCATAAAACCAGTGTTAACTTATATCGCACTCTGGGTATCTTTTTACCATTGATCACCACTAACTGTGCGGTACTTGGTGTTGCTTTACTCAATATTTATCAACAACATAATTTCTTTGAGTCAATTATTTATGGCTTTGGTGCTGCTGTTGGTTTTTCATTGGTGTTAATTATGTTTTCGGCCATGCGAGAGCGGCTTGCCAATGCTGACATTCCCACACCGTTTAAAGGCGCAGCTATTGCCATGATAACCGCAGGTTTAATGTCACTAGCCTTTATGGGCTTTACTGGATTAGTGAAACTTTAATGACCGTATTAGTTGCTATTTTAGTGCTTGGCTTTATTTCTTTATTGTTTGGTGCTTTGCTAGGTTTTGCCGCAGTAAAATTTAAAGTGCAAGGTGATCCTTTAGCCGATCAACTCGATGCTTTATTACCACAAACTCAATGTGGACAATGTGGTTATCCCGGTTGTAAACCTTATGCAGAAGCAATTGCTAATGGCGAAGCTATTAATAAATGTGCACCCGGCGGTAAAGATACTATCAAAAAAATTGCTAACTTAATGGGCGTAGATGTACCACCGCTCAACAAAGATCATAGCCACGACAACACCCCTAAAGTTGCTTTTATTATCGAAGAAGACTGCATTGGTTGTACTAAATGCATTCAAGCCTGCCCCGTTGATGCAATTATTGGAGCTGCTAAACAAATGCATACCATTATTATTGATGAATGTACTGGCTGTGATTTGTGTGTTGAACCTTGCCCAGTAGATTGTATAAAAATGGTGCCCTTAGTACAAACTATCCATAATTGGCAATGGGATCTTAATAGTATTCCAATTACTGTGCTTGATCAGGAAAAAGTTGCTGAGGTAAATGCATAGTGGAAACAATATTAGAGCACATCAAACGGGGTCATTGGTGGAAATTTAATGGCGGTATTCAACCGCCAGAACAAAAATTTTATACTAATGATAAACCAATACGTAATCTTCCTATGCCAGAAGAATTGATCTTGCCGCTAAAACAACATATTGGTCAAATGGGTGAATTATTAGTTAACATTGGCGATAAAGTATTAAAAGGTCAAGCACTGACCCAAAGCCATCACGCAATGGCGGTACCCATTCACGCTCCAACCAGCGGTACGGTCACTAGCATTAAAAGCGCGCTTATTGCACACCCATCAGGCTTAAGTGAAGACTGTTTATTTTTAAAACCCGATGGTGAAGACAAATGGAAAAAACGACAAGTTTGCTCAGACTATCGACAATTAAGTCGTCATGAAATCATCACTAAAATAGCCAATGCAGGTATCGCTGGCATGGGTGGAGCAGGTTTCCCAACGCATATAAAAGTGGCAACAAAACTAAAAATAAAGTTTTTGATCATTAATGCCGCCGAATGTGAACCCTATATTACTGCCGACGATTTATTAATGCGCGAACATAGTAGTGCTATTGTTGATGGCATACAAATATTGGCGCACCTTTTAAAACCAGAACAAGTACTTATTGGTATAGAAGACAACAAACCCGAGGCTATAAAAGCATTAAAACAAGCAACAGCGCAACTCGATAATTTTACCGTTTGCGTAGTGCCAACTATGTACCCAACCGGAGGTGAAAAACAATTAATTAAAATTCTCACCGGTCAAGAAGTACCCCAATCAGCATTACCTAGTTCACTGGGAATAGTCATGCAAAATGTGGCTACCTGTTTTGCTATTGCCGATGCTGTTTTTAATGATGTTCCTCTGATAAAAAGGGTAGTAACAGTTACCGGACAAGCACTGCAAAAACCACAAAATGTGTGGGCACTGTTAGGTACTCCTATAAGCCATTTATTAACCTGCTGTGGTTACCAAGCACAGCAACAAGAGCACTTGATCATGGGTGGGCCAATGATGGGTTTTAGTTTACCCAACAGCAACATTGGTATCATAAAAACCAGTAACTGTATTTTAGCCCCAAGTAATCAAGAAATATCTAATGAAAATAATGAAGTTGAATGTATACGTTGCGGTCGATGTGCTGACGTTTGTCCCAGCCAGTTATTACCGCAAGAATTGCAATGGCATGCAAAGGCTAAAGACCAAACACAACTAAAAAAATTCAACCTTTTTGATTGTATCGAATGTGGCGCTTGCGCTTATGTTTGTCCAAGCCAGATCCCTTTAGTGCACTATTATCGAGTTGCTAAGGCAGAAATAAAGCAACAGCAATTGCAAGACAAAAAAGCAGAACAAGCAAAACGTCGCTTTGAAGCGAGAAAAATTCGACTCGAACAAGAAAAACTAAAACGCGAAGAAAAACACCGTCAAGCCGCCGAAGCTCGTCGCGCCCTAATGAATGACAATTCTAATAGCTCACAAAATGCTAAATCAACAGTAGCAGCGGCACTTGCCCGAGTAAAAGCAAGGAAAGCAAAAACGGAACAAGCTCAACCGGGCGAAGCACAGCCTCAAACCAGTGATAAAAAATCTCAAGTTGCCATTGCAATAGCTAGAGCAAAAACAAAAAAAGCACAACAAATTGAACTGGATTTAACTCAAAACGAATCATCAAACGTTAATAAAAATAGTGCTGATAAAAGCATTATTGACGAAAAGAAAAAACGCATTGCTGTTGCAATAGCTAAGGCTAAAGCGAAAAAAAGTTCTGCATCACAGTCAACTCAGCAAAAAGAGTCAACCTAAATCATGGCCTTTTGGATAGCAAGCTCACCACATAATCATAGTCAAAACCAAACATCAGCACTAATGCGTTTAGTGATTTACGCTACCTTTCCCGGTGTTTTTGCACAATGGTATTTTTTTGGTTGGGGAAATTTAATTCATATAGCACTCGCCATTTTTTGTGCTGTTATTGCTGAGTTCTCGGTGCTATCAATGCGCAGTAAAAATTTAAAAAATCAATTATTTGATGGCAGCGCTATCTTAACCGCGTTATTGTTAGGTATTAGCTTACCCGCACTTGCACCTTGGTGGATAACAGTTATTGGCGCTACTTTTGCCATTGTAGTCGTCAAACAACTTTATGGCGGTTTAGGGAATAATCCCTTTAATCCCGCAATGGCTGCTTATGTATTACTCCTAGTATCATTTCCCGTACAAATGACTAATTGGCAACCACCGTTGTCTTTAATAACCATTGATTTAGATTTTTCTAACGCCCTATCAACTATTTTTACGGGATTTACCCTTGATGGCTATTCGGTAGAACAATTAAGAACACATGTTGATGGTTACACCATGGCGACACCACTCGACACCTTAAAAACAAATTTAACCTTAGGTTTAACCATTTCTGAAAGTCGAACTGGCATGGTATTTGGTAATAATTTTGCCTTAGGTTGGGAATGGATCAATTTAGGCTTTTTATTAGGCGGTTTATTGTTAATTGTCAAAAAAGCGATCCATTGGTCAACCCCAGTGAGTTTTTTAACCAGTATTTTAGTTTGTACTTTTGTCGCTTTCAGCATCAGTCCCGATACTAATGCACCCACTATGTTTCATTGGTTATCTGGTGCCACCATGTTAGGCGCTTTTTTCATCTTAACCGATCCTGTTTCTGGCGCGACAAGTACTAAAGGGCGTTTGATTTTTGGTGCTTTAGCTGGTTTTATTGTTATTATTATTCGTGACTTGGGTGGTTATCCTGACGCGGTTGCTTTTTCTGTGTTGCTCTGCAATATGGCAGCTCCTTTAATTGATCAATACACTAAGCCTCGTGTTTATGGCCATGTTAACACCGCAAACCAGCAAAATAAGGAGCAAAGCTAATGCGCTTTAGTATCAAAAAAAACAGTCGCATTCTTGCTCTTTTTGCCATAATTTGTACCGCGATTGTTGGCTTAGTGCACGAAGCAACGCGAGGACAAATAGCGAAACAAGAGCAACAACAATTGCTCTCAATTTTACATAGCATTATCAAGCCTGAAAGTTTAAACAATGATATGTATCAAGACTGTTTAACCATTATAGATCCCTTATTAGGTAATTTAACCGAGCATACCGTTTACTTAGCCAAATTTGATCAACAACCCGTTGCCGCAGCAATTACCACCACCGCACCCGATGGTTACAATGGCAATATTGAATTAATTGTCGCCATCAATATCGACAACAGCATTAGTGGTGTTAGAGCATTAAAACATCAAGAAACCCCCGGTTTAGGTGATAAAATAGAAATAAGGAAAAGTGCTTGGATCAGCAGTTTTACCGGTAAAAAAGTAACAAATGAAGACGATGAACAGTGGCAGGTAAATAAAGATGGAGGCATGTTCGATCAATTTACTGGCGCAACAATCACCCCAAGAGCCGTAGTGAAAGCGGTAAAAAAAACCGCCTTATATTTTGCTAAGCACAAGCAAGATTTATTTAGCAAAACCTCCTCATGTCGGAGTAAATAATGAATTTTTTAAGTCGGATTTTTAAAATTAAGATATTTAAGCAGCCGCTTTTGAGCGCAGAATATCGCGAATTAGCATGGCAAGGTTTATGGAAAAACAACCCAGGATTAGTACAAATACTAGGATTATGTCCACTACTTGCGGTAACCTCTACTATAACTAATGCGTTAGGTTTAGGTTTGGCGAGCTTGTTAGTGTTGGTTGGTTCTAACGCTACCGTATCGATGATCCGCCAATGGGTACCGAAAGAAATTCGTATCCCCATTTTTGTATTGATCATTGCCGCTTTTGTTACTTGTATTCAATTACTAATGAATGCTTACACTTATGGTTTGTATCAATCTTTAGGGATATTTTTACCCTTAATAGTGACCAATTGCACCATTATTGGTAGAGCCGAAGCATATGCTTCAAAAAACCCCATTAAACAAGCGAGCTTTGATGGTTTAATGATGGGACTTGGTTTTACCCTCGTCTTGCTAGTGTTGGGCGCTATTAGAGAATTATTAGGTCAAGGGACTTTATTTGCTGGTGCTGATTTACTCCTTGGTGATTGGGCAAGTGTACTTCGTATTGAAGTTTTTCATTTCGACAGTAAATTTTTATTAGCCATTTTACCTCCAGGAGCCTTTTTTGCGATGGGATTTTTAATTGCAGGTAAAAATTATATTGATAGCAAAGTAGCCGAACGCAGCACTGAAGAAGATAATGAAACCATTGCTCGAGTACGGGTTAAATTTGATGCACAATAATAAACCAATACCTAATAAACCAATGACTAATAAACAAATTCGATAATAAAAATGAATAAAGCAAAACGCCTAGAAATGTTA
>CAZVPC010000028.1:0-5173 GCA_964629005.1 uncultured Pseudoalteromonadaceae bacterium
GTGTCATAAAAGATATATTTAACGTCATCCTGACGCAGGTCAGGATCTAACTAAATTTATTAACTAAAGAGAGTTGTAATTGACTACATTTAAACACCTAAGCGTCAGTGAATTACCCGCATTAATCGACAAGGGTAATGTTACTATTGCTGATATTCGCGATGCTAATTCGTTTGCTGCGGGTCATATAAAGGGTGCATTACTCTTGAGTAATGAATCTATTAGTGCTTTTATTCGTAACAGTGATATTGATGCTCCGGTAGTGGTTTGTTGCTATCACGGTCAATCAAGCCAGCAAGCCGCGCAATATTTGATCAGCCAAGACTTTACCGATGTATATTCGTTAGACGGCGGTTTTAGTGCCTGGCAGTTACAATTCCCACAAAATATCGAGCGTTAATTGAATCAACAAAAAGAGAATTTGCTATGAGCTCATCGTTATTGCAGCCTTTGGTTAATATTGAGCAGCACAATATTGCCTTATTATTTAGTAATTATTTATTAACCCAACAGATCAACTCTCAAGTGGTTAAATCAGCCGTTGGTTTTGATGTTTTGTGTCAAACAGATCGACTAAGTGAAGCTCGACAGTTATTCAATGAATTTATTGCCCATCCTTTTGATCAAAAATATCAGCAAGCTGCTTGGCAACAAGGTGAAATAACCAAAGTTTCAAGTCATACTCCGCCATTTTTCGAACAGTTTAAACAACAGTTTTTAGCCCATGCGGGTGTTGTTACCTTAACCGTTTTCATCATCTGCTGGTTAGTTTTTCTGTTTTCTCTACTAGGCTTTGGTGGTGAGATTTTTCAAACGTTACAGTTTTTTCCACAACTGAGTTTATCGCTGTTAGCGAGCGAACCATGGCGTTTGCTGGGGCCGGCACTCTTTCATTTTTCTTGGTTGCATATAGCTTTTAATACCATGTGGTGGTGGCAACTGGGTGGAGAAATAGAACAAAAAATTGGTCGAGGAGCGTTACTACAAATTTTCTTAATTACCGCCATTGTTTCCAATGTAGGGCAATTTATGGTCTCGGGCGCTAATTTTGGTGGTTTATCAGGCGTTGTTTATGGTTTGGTTGGCTTTATTTGGTGGTTAGATTGGTTAGCACCGCAACAAAATTTGAAATTAGCAAAACCTTTGATCGGAATATTATTGTTTTGGATGTTATTAGGTTTTGTTGAGCTGCTGCCAGTAAATATGGCTAACACAGCTCATTTTCTTGGTTTAGTCAGCGGTTGTTTTTTAGCTTGGTTAACCGCGACCTCAATAAATAAAAAAAGCAGTTTAAAAAGCGAGTAAAAAATTAATCATCTAGCCATTGGGTAAATAATAATTTTTTAATTAATACTTGCCCCGTTTCTTTTTTAAGTAAACTTTTTACTTTTTCTTCGCATAATTTACGAATTTCAGCCCTACCTTTGATTGATTTTATTTTTGCTTCTTGTTGCTGTCCCAAAATATCGATAATAGCATCACGGAGCAAAGGTGAATGATGTTCCACGACTTCTAAATTATCAGCATCGGCAATCATTAACTCCACCGTTAATCTGACATAGCCCATCTTTTTTTTGGTGGCAATGTAATTCGTTACTATTTGTGGCTCAAAGCCATAATAAGCATATTCAATAGCTTGTACTTGCACTGCTGGATAAAAGGTCAAACAACAGAATAAAGCAACGATTTTCTTCATTTTCTAAGCTCTCTTGGCTGAACAAAATAATTTAGGATCATTTTAACTTTCTTATAATAACCTGATTTTGATATTTTTGATTGAAAAATTTATAAAAACTTCACTTGTTTTTGAATATTTAAATAAGTAATTTAGTAACTATTCATAAACTGTGACAGAGACAGTTTATGATAACGTATTACTGAGTAACCATTGTAATGGTGGGATCACTTATCGTGATGATGATCGCTAAAATACGTCTAATATGATGTTCGACGGTGATTTTCCTACAGAGAGCTTTTACTTCATTAATTCATGCCCATGTTGGGTGGAGGAGACCATTTCATCGACTATAACGTTTTTTCTCATTGTTACCTCGCAAAGTATGGCAACAAAAGACTGTTTACCCCCCTTTTGACTACAAGCTAGTAATATTTGTTTCACAAAAAAACCAGCTATTGCGCTGGTTTTTTTGAATTTGACGCTATACCATACAAGGAGCGTACACCACAGAGCCACTTTCTTCATTTTAGGATCTCATCATGACCGATTTTCGCCAGCAAGCCCTTGATTATCACGCGTTACCAAAACCGGGTAAAATTAGTGTTGAATTAACCACCTCTGCTGAAACAGCACACGATTTAGCACTTGCCTATAGTCCCGGTGTTGCTGAACCGGTTAGAGAAATTGCTGAGAATCCCGATGATGTTTATAAATATACGGCAAAAGGCAATACTGTCGCAGTGATCACCAATGGTAGTGCTATTTTGGGTTTAGGGAATTTAGGTCCATTAGCATCTAAACCGGTGATGGAAGGCAAGTCGTTATTATTTAAGCGTTTTGCCAATATTGACTCCTTCGATATTGAAGTTAAACACAACACGGTTGATGATTTTATAAATACCGTTGCTAGTATAGCTGATAGTTTTGGCGGCATAAATTTAGAAGATATTAAAGCGCCTGAGTGTTTTGTTATTGAAAAAGCATTAAAAGAACGTTGTAAAATCCCTGTCTTTCACGACGATCAACATGGTACTGCTATTGTCACCGCAGCAGGTATGCTCAATGCGTTAGAAATTCAACATAAAGATATTAAACAAGCTAAAATTGCTTGTTTAGGTGCCGGCGCCGCAGCCATTGCGTGTATGGAGTTATTGATCAAATGTGGTGCTCAACGCGAAAATATTTACATGCACGATACTAAGGGGGTCATTCATACCCGCCGTGATGATTTGAATGAATATAAGAAACGTTTTGCCAATAATACCGATAAACGTACCTTAGCCGACTCAATTGAGGGTGCTGATGTTTTTGTTGGCGTTTCAGGACCCAATTTATTATCTCCTGAACTGTTAAAATTAATGGCGGCTAATCCTATCGTTTTTGCATGTTCAAATCCTGATCCCGAAATAAAACCCGAATTGGCTAACGCAGCACGTGATGATGTGATCATGGCAACGGGGCGTTCTGACTACCCCAATCAAGTGAATAATGTGCTTTGTTTTCCTTTTATATTTCGCGGTGCGCTTGATGTTCGTGCTCGCCAAATTAATGATGAGATGAAAATTGCGGCAGTGCATGCGATCAGAGACTTAGCCAAAGAAGCGGTACCCGTCGAAGTGTTAGCGGCAAGTGGTGATCAGTCCCTTACTTTTGGTAAAAATTATATTATTCCCAAACCCATGGATCCGCGTTTATGTGCCCGCGTAGCAAAAGCTGTTGCTCAAGCGGCAATAGACTCAGGTGTTGCCGCTTTACCCATGCCCGAAAATTACATGTGCACTTAAAAATTAAGATTAAAATAAGCCGATAAAACACGATAGCTTTATCGGCTTGATCATGAGTATCGGCCACGCACTATTCGTCTATTTCATATTCTGAAAAATCAGTAATACCTCGTTGTTCTAATAGTTTTCTAACACTCGCTGGTAATTTGCCATGACTCTCTTTAGCTAAATCAGCATCATCAGGTAAAGGTTGCCCAGTAAACGCATGTAAAAATGCTTCACACAATAATTCACTATTGGTCGCATGACGTAAATTATTAACTTGTCGACGGGTTCTTTCGTCTGTTAATACTTTTAATACTCGCAAGGGGATAGAAACGGTTATTTTTTTTACTTGTTCACTTTTCTTCCCATGCTCGGCGTATGGATTAATATATTCGCCATTCCACTCTGCCATAAAACTTTCCTCTTTTGTAAGACCCGATAAATTGTACTGACTGAATAGCGATAGTCAACTAGAAGTTTAGATGTCTAAAAGTTCTTGACCTTAACCATTAAACCGTTTAGAGTTTTAGACGTCTAAACATCTAGCTATCAAGAGGTGCAATAAATGAGTACTTTACCTGAGCAAACAAGCGCAGCAAAAAAATTAGCCACTACGGCAGTAAGAGCCGGCATCAACACTGATTTACATCATGGCGCTGTGGTTGCCCCCATTCATTTATCGAGCACTTATTCTTTAAAAGGTTTTAATGAAAAACGCCAATTTGACTATTCACGCACCGGCAACCCAACCCGAGCCACCTTTGCTCAAGCAATTGCTGATTTAGAGCAAGGCAGTATTGGCATTGCAACCAGTACCGGTTTAGCTGCAGTGCATTTGTTATGTCAATTATTAACCACTAAAGACAGAGTACTTATTCCTCATGATTGTTATGGCGGTAGTTACCGTTTATTTACTCATTTAGCTAAGCGTGGTTTATTTAAAGTGTCTGTGGTCGATCAAAATAATGAGCAAGCATTGGCACAAGCCTTAGCGTTAAAACCTAAGCTAGTGTTAATTGAAACACCAAGCAACCCATTATTACGCATTGTTGATATTGAAAAAATTGCTAAGGCAAGCCATAGCGTGGGGGCGTTAGTTGCGGTTGATAACACCTTTTTATCACCCGCGTTGCAACAACCGTTATTACTTGGTGCTGATATTGTTTTTCATTCCACCACAAAATATATCAATGGTCATAGTGATGTGGTTGGCGGTGTATTAGTCACTAAAGAGCAAAAATTAGGGGAAGAATTAGCGTGGTGGGCAAATTGTATCGGTATCACCGGCTCTGCATTTGATAGTTATTTAGCCTTACGTGGTTTAAAAACTTTAGCAGTGCGGATGAAGCAACACCAACGTAATGCCGAACAAGTGGCTAAATTTTTACAAAACCATGAGGCAATCAAGCAAGTTTATTTTCCTGGCCTTAAAGATCATCCCAATCACCATATCGCCACTCGTCAGCAGCAAGGTTATGGCGCCATGTTGAGCTTTGAACTTAAGGGCGGTGTTGACGCAGTTAAAATATTGTTCGACCAGCTTGAATTATTTACCCTAGCACAATCATTAGGCGGAGTAGAAAGCTTGATCAGTCATCCGTCAACCATGACCCATGCTGGCATGGAGATTGAGGCGCAATTAGCGGCTGGTATTACTCAATCGTTAGTACGTATTTCTGTTGGTATTGAAGATATTGAAGATATTATTGATGATTTAGCGCAAGCG
>CAZVPC010000028.1:5273-9697 GCA_964629005.1 uncultured Pseudoalteromonadaceae bacterium
AATGAGCCAATCAAACTTAGCAGAGCAAATATCACTCGGTGAGAATAAACTCGCCAAACATGCGGTTAACATTCATAAATTTGGTGGTAGTAGTTTAGCGACTACCGCGTGTATTGAGCGTGTCGTTAATATTATTCGCCAAAATTGTCAGCTCAATGATGTCATCGTCGTCTCAGCCAATGGTAAAACTACGGATAGTTTATTTGCCTTGCTGCACTTATCGAACAAGGCAAACGATCAGTTTGAGCAAGCACTATTAGACTTGCATGAACAACAAAAAGCACTGATCAATTCATTACTAAAAAGCACTCATGCGCAGCATTTACTACAGCTATTAGCACAAGATATTGAGCAACTACGCAGTTGGTTAAGCCAAATATCTAACCATCAAAGTGATATTTTGGCCTTTGGTGAACTCTGGTCGGCGCGGTTGTTATCTGCGGTATTAAATAGTTATGTTTGTCCCAGTTATTACTTAGATGCACGTGATTTTTTACAAATTGATAACGAATTAAACTGCCTTGTTGAACATAATACCAGCGCCAGCCAATATCGTTTGTTGCAACAAGCCCATAAACTGGTCGTAGTAACCGGCTACATCGCCAAAGATAAAATAGGCACCACATGTACCTTAGGGCGCAATGGTAGCGATTATTCTGCCACCATTATGTCGTCGTTAACGCATGCAAATAATGTTACGCTATGGACCGATGTAGATGGCATTTACAGCGCTGACCCACGTTTAGTCCCCAATGCTCGTAAATTACATCGTTTACCTAATGAGGTAGCAAAAGAATTAGGTCGCTTGGGTAATCCCGTATTACATGCTAACACCCTAAAACCGCTTACCGAACAGCGCACACATTTACATATTACCAGTAGCTTTGTACCACAAACTAGCGGTACGGAAATTGGTAAATTTGGCTTGATCGCTAAACAAGAGCTTTCAGTGACTTATTTAAATAACTTGCTTTTAGTTAGCTCAACAAGTCTGCAAAGAAAATTAACGGAGCAATTCCCCGTTATTTGTCACAATATTAAGTTAGGCTTTGTGGTCATTGAAAAAACACAGCAAAAAGTTGTCAAACAATGGCTGGCCAAGCATGACAACGAAATATCTTTTCAAGATGTAGCCATTATTGCAACCGTGGGTTTTCAAGTGGCTAAACGCGGCAATATTAAGGCGCGTTTTAAGCGTGCATTAAAAAGCAGCACACCACTACATATTCTCGATTCTACTAATGAGCACAGTGTTCTTGCCATACTTGCTGACGAATGTACGACGGAACTACTTAATAATGTTCACCACGATGTCACCAAAGAAGCTCGTCAACTAGGCTTAGTAGTTGCTGGTTTAGGTAATATTGGGCAACGCTTTTTAAGTTTACTGCCGCAGCAGCTTAAAAGAATTAGCGCCTTAGAAAATCTGCATTTAGTCGGCTTGGTTACCTCAACTAAAGCACTTATTAATGTTGATGGACTTGAGGCGCAACAGGCACAACAGTTATTTTCAAACCATGCTCAAAATTATGATCACCAACAATTATTAAGTTGGCTGAGTAACCATCCGTATGATGAATTAATAGTGGTTGATATCACTCCAAGCAAAACATTTAGTGACTTATATTTGCCTTTCTTTAAACAAGGTATTCACTTAATTAGTGCTAATAAATGGGCCGCTTCGTCTCCCACAGAGCATTATGATCTATTGAAAAACACCGCCAAACATCAACAAAGCTTATGGTTAGGCAATACTACCGTTGGTGCAGGTTTACCGGTTAATTTTGCGATTAATGATCTACTTAGCAGTGGCGACAATATTCAAGCAATATCCGGTATTTTCTCAGGGACATTGTCTTGGCTCTTTCAAACCTACGACGGCAGCGTTGGTTTTGGTGAATTAATATCGAATGCTTTAGCACAAGGCATTACCGAACCCGATCCGCGTGATGATTTGTCGGGGCGAGATGTGCAACGAAAATTATTGATCTTAGTCCGCGCAGCAGGTTTTAACTTGTCGTTAGAAGATATTCATTGCCAAAACTTAGTGCCTAAACAGTTACAAAATTTAAGTAAAGACGCTTTTTTAGCGGGTACGAATGAACTCGATCATTATTTTGCACAGCAACTTAAACAAGCCAAAAAACAACAAGGTTGTTTGCGTTATGTGGCTCGATTTTCTGCAAATAATACTGGCATAACAGCTCAAGTATCGTTAGAAATTTTATCAACAGCTCACGCATTCGCCAATCTAACACCGGGTGACAATATTTTTCAAATTAAAAGCCAATGGTATCACGATAATCCATTAATTATTCAAGGCCCCGGAGCAGGGCGAGATGTTACTGCGGGTGGTCTACACTCAGATTTAGTCAACATTTGTCAACAATTGGCAGCAAAGAAAACACAGGTAAAAATTAAGGGGATCATCTAATGAGCTACAGCCATGCTCGACAAATAGAATCACTAAATCGCAGTTTAAGTGAGACCAGCAAAAACATTCAGGTATCATTTGAATTTTTCCCGCCAAACTCTGCCGAAATGGAGACAACGCTGTGGAATTCGGTAGAACGTTTAGCACCGTTAAAACCCAATTTTGTTTCCGTAACGTATGGTGCTGGTAGCGGCACGCGTGATCGTACTCACGATATAATTAAACGCATACAAAAAGATACCGCATTAATTGCCGCGCCGCATTTAACTTGCATTGACGCGTCAAAAGCAGAATTAACCGCTATTGCTAAAGACTACTGGGCTAGTGGTGTTCGTCATATTGTTGCGCTGCGTGGTGACTTACCTAATAGTAACGAAAAACCGTCTATGTATGCGGCAGATCTGGTGGAATTATTACGCGGTGTGGCTGATTTTGATATTTCTGTTGCTGCCTACCCCGAAGGGCATCCTGAAGCACCTAACCCGCAATTTGATCTACTTAATTTAAGACGAAAAATAGATGCAGGAGCTAATCGTGCTATTAGTCAATTCTTTTTCGACATAGAAGCTTATCTGCGTTTTCGTGATCGTTGCGTAACTGTTGGTATTGATGTGGAGATCATTCCTGGGATTTTACCCGTCACTAATTATAAAATGTTAGAACGCTTTGCCGGATTAACCAATGTGCATGTGCCAAGCTGGATGCCAAAAATGTATGAAGGCTTAGACGATGATGAAACCACCCGTCGCTTAGTGGGTGCTAACATTGCCATGGAGCAAGTTAAAGTATTAAATCGCGAAGGGGTAAGAAATTTTCATTTTTACACCCTCAACCGTGCCGAACTTTCTTATGCTATTTGTCACACTTTAGGTATTCGTCCGTAACGACACAATAAAATTATTGATGATTCCAGCATAAAAGGTGCAATATTCATTTGTTTCTTTTGCTTTTTTTGGCTAGCATGTGAGGTAACTTTACGTTAATACGGTTCTTTAATGTATAACGAAACGCAATACACTCAACAAGTTAGGGAATTACTTAAACGAATTTCAGCATCTTCTAGCCCTTCTGTGTTAAAACACGCGGCTAATTTTTTTGTTGCGCAAAAAACAATACAACCACAGCGTGATAGCTATAATGAGCGGATTGATGAGCTTACCATTAAGCTAGCACAGAAAATAAACAACAAAAATAAAGTGTCCTTACAAAGAAAACTAGCGAAGGCTAAAAATGAATTAGACAGTTTTGAGCAACTTCATCAAGAACAACGTTTAGTTCGCCATGATCAACTAGTTACCGTTGCAAGAGAAATTTTAACCTTATCAGAAGGACTTGATTTTGAAGATACGCAACGAAAATCAGCCAAGCTTTTAGGCACTATTTCGTTATTAAATCCCTCTGAAGGCAGGCAAGTTGCCGAATACAATGACCGCAGCAAACATTTATATAAAGCGATATTGTGCTTAAGGCTCTTTGATCAAATGTATCTTGATAAAATGATCACCGATACTTATATTTTAGACTGTTTAGCGGAAGTACCAGCCAGTAAATATCAAGCATTCATTAACGAAACATCAGAAGATTACCAAAAATTTACCGAGCTAGTAAAAGTTCCGTTAATTATGGTTGCAGTTTTACAAGATATTGGTAATCATCACCCTGATGCTAAGCGTATTTTATATGGTGAAACGTCAACAGCTAATCCATATCGAATTTTAGAACCGGCAATACGCAAACAATTATTACAGATCAATTATAGCGAAACGATGAAATACCTCTCTTTAGGGATTGGCGCAGGAAAATACATTGGGAATTTTAAAATTGAACGCGATGCCTTTGACGAAAGAGAAAAAGACAAAGTGATCTTTATGCAATCCATTTTAAAACGCTGGGCAGATGCTCAAGATATTATGGGTAACCTATTAAAAGTCCCTCAAATTTATACCTCTATTGTACTGTCAACCAAGGCTAATTACGATTATCGAATGTT
>CAZVPC010000028.1:9797-20112 GCA_964629005.1 uncultured Pseudoalteromonadaceae bacterium
AAATTTATACCTCTATTGTACTGTCAACCAAGGCTAATTACGATTATCGAATGTTACCTAAAGTCTATCAAGTGTTAAAACTTAACGTTGAGCGTGGTCATTGCTTAGTAAAAGTTGTCAATTGCATGTACAAAATCACCGGCATGTTCCCGATGGGTTATGGCATCACTTATATTCCTAAAGATTCATCTAGACAGCCGTTAGACCGCTTTGAATACGCCATTGTGAATCATTTATATCCACAATCACCTCAACAGCCTGAATGTCGCGTAGCCACGCGTAGTTTAACTTTTATCAGCCGAGGACAAGATATTCGTATCGATAAAGCCAGCAATCTTTACTTTCCTGAAACAGCAAAAAAATTGTCAAAAATGAGTAAAGTAAGGTTGAATGAAATTCTTGAATTACTTGCGTCAAATTATAAAGAGCGCCAAAATTTAGATGTATTACCACGTTGCTGGCATGCCAAAGAATTTTTCTCTATAGGTAAAAATCAAAACTTATGGAATAAGGTTAACGAGTAAGTCATACCTTGGCGGAAAAACAATAATGATCGATCAAATTAATCAATAACTTTTCTGTTTTAGTTATTTCTGCAAAGGCTAAAAACTCATTGGGTTGATGTGCTTGCTCAATAGAGCCGGGGCCAATGACAATGGTTTGACAGCCCAATTGTTGGATAAAAGGCGCTTCGGTTGCGTAATTAACTGCGCAACATTGATGACCCGTTAATTTTTCCGCCATGTCAATTAAGCTACTTGGCTGGTTTTGCTCAAAACTAGGTGAACTGGGGTGTATTTCTTTAAAACTAATTCGCCCTGAATATTTTGCTGATAAAGGTTTTAGTGTACTCGTTAAAAAATGAATTAATTCATCATCACTTATGCCGGGTAGCGAACGCATGTCAATATCTAAATAACAATGGCCACATATTCTATTGGCATTATCACCGCCTTTGATCGCGCCAAAATTTAATGTTGGTGCAGGCACATCAAAATTTTGGTGATGATAGCGTTGTTGAAATTGTTGCTTTAACTTTAATAGTTCGCCAATTATTTGATAAATAATCTCTATTGCATTAATCCCTAAACTAGGGTTACTTGAATGCCCCGATTGACCCTGTACTTCAATGCGATGCGACATATGCCCTTTGTGCATAACAACGGGTACTAAGTTGGTTGGCTCACCAATAATGGCAACATCGGGTTTTATTGCTTGATTTTTCGCAAAAAAACGTGCCCCAGCCATGGTAGTTTCTTCGTCAGCCGTTGCCAGTATATACAGTGGTTTTTTTAATTGCTTAGCGTTAAGCGTTTTACACACTTGTAATATAAAAGCGAAAAAACCTTTCATGTCACACGTACCTAAACCATAAAATTTATTATCTTTACTCATTACTTGATGAGGATCGCTATGCCAACGATTTTCATCAAAGGGCACGGTATCGCTATGACCAGCAAGCAATAAACCCCCTTCACCGCTGCCCAGCTTTGCTAATAAATTATATTTGTGGCGACTATCTGGCACTGCTTGAATATTGATCGAGAAACCTAATTGTTCAAACCACGTTGCTAATAATTGAATAACGGCTAAATTTCCTTGATCCCAAGATGCATCGGTTGAGCTAATAGAAGAAGTGGCAATTAATTGCGTTAATGATCCAGTAAAATTAGGTAATTTATTCATAATTTTTTTTCATATAAAGTGAGGTAAAAAATAAATACAATATATTTATTCTTGTTTGTTGCATAAATAATCATTTATTGCTACATTCCTCTTACAGTGTAAATAACCTTGTTCAAGATGGCTACGGAAAAATGAAAATGCATTTAAAACTTCGACGATAATAGACTTTGTTATTTGTTTTAGGTCACTATCAATAACCATTTCAGACCTAAAAACCAAGTTATTTAGTTGAATTGTTAAGTTGAATAAAATTGCATTTTGAGGTTTCCAGTGTTAAACGCAATAAAAAAGTTAAATCAAGTTAAAAAAATGAATGTCGCTATTATTGGCGCAAGTGGTTATGTTGGTGCTGAGTTAATTGGTTTGTTGTGCCAACACGAGAGAATTTCGATCCAACATGTGTTGGTATCTGAAAACAGTACTTCCTGTGGTAAAACTTTTAGTGAGTTACATCCACGTTGGCAGGGAATTTATGATGTATCCCTGCAATCTTTTTCTCAACACTGGTTTGATCAATTTATTGTTAGCAATAACGATAAAATTGATGCGGTATTTTTTGCTACGCCGCATGAATTTAGCGCTGAATGGGCAGCAAAGTTTATTGCTCAAGGCGTAAAAGTATTCGATCTTTCTGGTGGCTTTCGCTTAAAAAAGGCTACTGATTACCCTAAATATTATGGTTTTGAGCACCAATCAACAACCTCCTTGGCGCAAGCCCAATACGGTTTAGCTGAATGGCAAGCAGCAGATATTGCTAACGCTAATTTAATTGCCGTACCCGGCTGTTATCCCACCGCCAGTTTATTATCGTTAAAGCCTATCACCAGTAATAACTTACATATTGAAAACTCGCTAATAGTGGTTAATGGCATTAGTGGTGTTACGGGTGCCGGTAGAAAAGCATCGTTAGCCACTAATTTCAATGAAGTAAGTTTAACGGCTTATAATATTTTACAACATCGTCATCAACCTGAAATTAGCCAAGAAGCTAACGCACAAGTTATTTTTAATCCGCATTTAGCGCCTTATAAACGAGGATTGTTGGTTACTGTTACCCTGCAATTAAAGGCACAAGTAACGGCTAAACAAGTCGATCAAGTTTTTGTTGACGCCTATCAAGACCAGCCTTTGGTGAGAATTTCTCCCAACTGGCCAAAAATTGATAATGTTGCGTACACGCCATTTGCTGATATCCATTGGCACTATGATCAACCGTTACAAACTTTAGTGGTGAGTTGTGCCATTGACAATTTATTAAAAGGTGCAGCAGCACAAGCAGTGCAATGTGCCAACCTTAGTTTAGGTTTGCCGAGTGCGACTTCTTTATTGCCCGCTTCGTTATTGTCAAGTGAGGATTAATTCGATGAATAATACTTTAAATCAAAAAAATAGACCCTTAGTGATCAAAATTGGTGGGGCTATTCTTGCACAAAAAACAGCACTATTAGCATTGTTAAGTGTCATTAAAAAGCTAACGGAACAAAACCAAAATAAGCAAACCATAATTTTAGTTCATGGTGGCGGCTGTGTGGTTGATGAAATGCTAAAGCAAGCGGGTTTTAGTAGTGAAAAAAAACACGGTTTGCGAGTTACGCCAAAAGCACAAATGCCGATTATCAGCGGTGCTTTAGCGGGTAGTGTTAATAAATCGATTGTGGCGCAAGCAAATAGTTTACAGTTAACAGCGGTTGGATTGTCGTTAACAGATGGTGAAATGGTTCATTGTCAATTAAGCCCGAAAGGTTTGGGGTTAGTTGGTATACCTAGTCCTAAGTCGAGTGTGTTACTCGATAGTTTAATTCAAAATAATTTTATGCCCGTTATCTGCTCTATTGGCGCATTACCGAGTGGTGAATTGGTTAATATTAATGCCGATGATGCTGCCGTGGTTATCTGCCAGTTGCTTAATGCTGAATTATTATTATTAACCGATGTTGATGGTGTTTGGGATGCGCAAGGGCAATGTTTAGTGTCATTAAATAGCCAAGAAGCCAACGCGTTGATCAAACAAGGGGTGATCGCTGGCGGTATGACCGCCAAAGTTAACGCGGCATTGGCGGCAGCGAATCATTTACGACGAAGTATCGCGGTTGCCAGTTGGAAAACACCCGAACAAGTTATTAACTTGCTTGCTGGTGACAATATAGGCACTCGCATTCTCCCTAATTAACTACAACACAAAGCCAATTTAAAAATTTATGCGTGAATGTTTTGTACATTCAACCAAGGAAAAATTATGTCGTTATCTCATTTTTTAGCTGATGATCAATGCACTAAACAACAACTTTTAGACTTAATTGCATTAGCCAAACAAATCAAACAAAACCCTGCTGATTATTCTCAAGTATTGGCAGGTAAATCTATTGTCATGCTTTTTGAAAAGCCCTCATTGCGCACTCATGTGAGTTTTGATATTGGCATTAACAAGCTTGGTGGTCATGCACTTTATTTAGGTCAACAAAATGGTAAGTTAGGCGAGCGTGAACGAGTTAGTGATGTCGCTAAAAATTTGGCTTGTTGGGCCGATGCTATTGTCGCTAGAGTATTTTCTCATCAAGTAATACAAGAGCTTGCTGAACATGCAGGTATTCCGGTCATTAATGCGTTATGCGATTTATATCATCCCTGCCAAGCATTAGCTGACTTTGTTACTTTATCTGAAAATCTTACTATGTTAGGAAAAACAACGTTAAGTGAAGTAAAGCTTGCCTATGTTGGTGACGGTAATAATGTCTCCAATTCTTTAATGTTGATGGCAGCTATTTTAGGGGTTGATTTTACCTTGGTTTGTCCACAAGGTCATGCTCCTCAAACTTTGATCTATAATCAAGCTTTAGCCCTGGCAAAGGTATCAGGGGCTAAGTTATCACTAACGGATAATATTAACAAAATAGGTCAACAAGACGTGATCTATACTGATACTTGGATCTCCATGGGGGATGAAAATGATGGAAAAAAAGCGGCTTTATTAGCCAAGTTTGCACCGTATCAAGTAAATCATCAACTCATGGGAAATACCGATGCTAGTTTAGTAATGCATTGCCAGCCAGCGCATTTAGGTGAAGAAATTAGCGCAGCATTGTTTGATAGCGAAATGTCAGTGGCATTTCAACAAGCAGAAAATCGCATGTGGGCGCAAAATGCGGTGTTAGTGAGTTTGTTTGATTGATTGGAGTTCTAACATTGTCACGGCAAGCGGCGACCTACAGAGAAATTTATGTAGGTTGTCACGAGCGTAGCGAGGCACAACAAATTTAGTATTGGTAAAGATTAAAATTAAAAGAGAAAAATTATGAGTAACAGTAATAAACAAATGAAAAAACAAATCAAAAAAGTGGTATTAGCCTATTCTGGTGGTTTAGATACCTCGGCGATTATTCCATGGTTAAAAGAAAACTATGATGGTTGTGAAGTTGTCGCCTTTTGTGCCGATGTTGGCCAAGGTGAAGAAGAACTTGACGGCATTGTTGAAAAAGCGATTGCCTCAGGTGCCAGTGAATGTCATGTAGTGGATTTAAAAGAAGAATTTGTTAAAGACTATATTTATCCGATCATTAAAACGGGTGCTGTTTACGAGGGGCAATATTTATTAGGTACCTCGATGGCACGTCCGGTTATCGCAAAAGCACACGTTGAAGTGGCGCTTAAAGTAGGGGCTGATGCGCTTTGTCATGGTTGTACTGGTAAAGGTAATGATCAGGTGCGTTTTGAGTCTTGTTTTGCTGCGCTTGCTCCACAACTAACAGTAATTGCACCATGGCGTGAATGGGATATGGTTTCGCGTGAAGACTTACTTGCCTACTTAGCTGAACGTGATATTCCTTGCGCTGCTTCATTAACTAAAATTTATAGTCGTGACGCCAATGCATGGCATATTTCCCATGAAGGTGGCGAATTAGAAGATCCGTGGTGTGAACCATCAAAAGAAGTGTGGACAATGACAGTAGATCCCATCGATGCTCCTAATACGCCAGAAACAATTGCTTTGCGCTTCGAACAAGGTGAATTAGTGAGTGTTGACGGACAGCACTTTAGTGAAGGTAAAAGTCCAGCACACGAGGCGTTAGTTTATTTAAATAATAAAGCGGCGGCACATGGCGTTGGTCGAATTGATATTGTTGAAAATCGCTTAGTTGGGATGAAATCGCGCGGTTGTTATGAAACTCCCGGCGGCACGGTATTAATGGCGGCTTATAAAGGTTTAGAAACACTTATTTTAGATAAAGAGTCACTAAAATATCGTGAATTGCTCGCACTAGAATTTTCTCATGTAATTTATGATGGCCGTTGGTTTACACCATTAGCTAAAGCACAATTAGCGGGTGCAGCTTCTTTTGCTGAGCAAATTACCGGTGATATTGTGATTAAATTGTATAAAGGTCAAGCGACGGTTATTCAACGTCGTTCACCTAATAGTTTGTATTCAGAAGAATTTGCCACCTTTGGTGAAGACGATGTTTATGATCAAAAACATGCCGAAGGTTTTATTCGTTTGTTTAGCCTTTCAAGCCGTATTGGTGCGTTAAAAGCGTTGAATAAAAAAGCGCAGGAGAAATAGTATGGCAGCACTTTGGGGTGGTAGATTTAAAGGTGGTAGCAGTGATATTTTTAAGGCATTTAACGACTCATTACCCTTTGATCATGTTTTAGTACAACAAGATATTCAAGGCTCTATTGGTTGGTCAAAAGCGATTCAAAAAGCGGGTGTATTAACGCTAGACGAACAACAACAAATGGAACATGCATTACTTGATTTGGCGAAAAAAGTTGAGTTAGGCGATTCAGATATTTTGAGTTCAAGTGCTGAAGATGTGCATAGTTTTGTAGAATCCGCACTAACTGAGCAGCTTGGTGATATTGCGCGTAAATTGCATACGGGGCGTAGTCGTAACGACCAAGTCGCCACCGATTTACGTTTATGGGCGCGTGAACAAGTTGATGTATTAATTGCCGCGCTAAATACTTGTCAGCAACAGTTATTAACCCTAGCTGAAAATAATCAAGAACATATTTTACCGGGTTACACCCATTTACAGCGTGCACAACCTATTCGCTTTGCCCATTGGTGTATGGCTTATGTGGAAATGCTTAAACGTGATATGAGTCGTTTAGAAGATGCTAGAGCAAGAATGAATCAATGTCCGTTAGGCAATGGCGCATTAGCAGGCACTACCTATCCGATAGACAGATATGAATTAGCCAGTTCGCTAGGTTTTGATAGCCCATGTGTTAACAGTTTAGATGCGGTATCTGACAGAGACTTTGTACTGGAAATTTTATTTGCTGCCAGTACCAGCATGATGCATTTATCACGTTTTAGTGAAGATTTAATTTTCTTTAATTCAGGCGAAGCGAACTTTATTACCTTAGGCGACCAAGTCACCTCTGGCTCGTCATTAATGCCACAAAAGAAAAACCCCGATGCGCTGGAATTAATTCGGGGCAAATGCGGCCGTGTTTACGGTAGTTTGCATGCTTTATTGGTTACCATGAAAGGCTTGCCAATGGCATACAATAAAGATTTACAAGAAGATAAAGAAGGCTTATTTGAAACCGTTGGTCAATGGCATAGTTGTTTAATTATGGCTGGCGAAGTGATCAATTCCATTGAAATTAATAGCGCTCGTTGTCAAAAAGCAGCACGTGAAGGTTATGCTAATGCCACCGAGTTAGCCGATTACTTAGTTTCCAAGGGTATGCCATTTAGAACGGCGCACGATATTTCAGGACAAGTGGTACTTTATGCGATCAACCAAGAAGAGCCGATTGAAAGTCTGCGCCTCGATGAATTACAGCAATTTTCAACATTGATTGAAGATGATGTTTACCCCATTCTTGAGTTAGATTATCTGGTTGATAAACGTAATATTTTAGGTGGTACAGGCAAAGAGCCCGTCGCGAATATTATTGCTAAATATCGTCATAAACTCGGTGCGGCGGGGTATACCGTACGCGATGCCAAATTAACCGATTTACGCACCATTAGTAAATTAGTTGATTACTGGGCGGGTAAAGAAGAAAATTTACCGCGATCTGAAGATGAATTAATTAAAGCCATACGCGATTTTGCCGTGATTGAAGTGAATGGCCAAGTTTGTGCGTGTGCAGCACTTTATATTTACAGTACTGGCTTAGCTGAAATTCGCTCATTAGGCGTTTCTATTAATTATCAAGGCAAAGGTTATGGTAAATCTTTGGTTGATCATTTACTGGCGCGAGCGAAAGCGTTAGCGTTAAGTAAAGTGTTGGTACTAACCCGCAAACCTGACTTTTTTACTCGATTGGGCTTTGAACTTGGGGATAAAAACAAACTACCTGAAAAGGTAATGAAAGATTGCGACTTATGTCCTCGCCAAGACAATTGTGATGAAACCGCCTTAACTTATTTACTCAATACAAAATGCCCATTGGAGATCAGCGTGCAGAGTGTGTAGCGAAATATAAGCACTGCTAACTGGAGAATGCTAAAAGTGAACCATCATCTTCTTTAATTTGATATCAGCAGGAGGTTAATATTTGATCTCATTTCAGCGTCGATTAGATTTGCTTGATCATATTCCACGTTACCCAAATAAAATAGCAACACAACAATTATTGAATTTGTTGCAGCAAAACGGTCACGAAAACATAAGCATGCGCAAAATTCAACGTGATTTAGAGGCATTAGAGTCTTTAGGCATGTTTGGTTTAGAAGTTGATAAACGTTCTAAACCTTATGGTTGGTCAATTAACTTAAATTGGAAAAAGCTTAATATTTCTTTGATGGATGCCAATTCTGCTTTGGCATTTTCTACCTTAAAAGAAGTTGCTGCTACGTTGTTGCCTGAGTCCACTTTAGACGACCTTTCCGCCTATTTTGATAAAGCTGAGATTATTATTGAAAGTGAAAAATCACCACTTATTTCACATTGGAAAAAATCTGTTGCATTAATTAACAGTAATAGCCCAGTGATATTACCGTTACCTGACAAAGCTGCATTGTCTAAAGTTAAGCAAGCCATTTATCATAAAAAACAGATATCGGCCGAACTAAAACGCTACTTAATTCCCAATAAAGATCCTATTTGGAAGGCGTATCAACATATTAACCCGTTAGGCTTAATCCAACGGGAATATGTGATCACGTTAATTTGCAGTATTGGTAGTTTTCACCATAAAATTTATAAATTTCCGATGGCATATATCAAAAATGTATCGATAGATAATGTTGCGGTAGCTGCCCCGCAAGGCTATGATTTTGAAAAAATAAAGAATTCATACTTTACATCTAATGCCAGCAATAAAGACATAAGTCTATCACTGTTGGTTCGCAAGGATAGTTATTTTGTATTGAGTAACGGTAAATTTAGTGACGATCAACAAATTGAAGAAACAAACAATGCAGATTTAGTAAAAATAACGGCTACGGTTGCAGACACACCAAAATTAAGAGCCTTTTTACGAGGGCTTGGCAATGCTATTGAAGTACTAGAACCACCTTTACTAAGAAAGTATTTCAAGAGTCTGGCATTAGATTTATTAGCTAAGTATGAAAAAGAGCATACAGCTAATCAATAAATAAACATAAGATTTCATATAATTTTTTTATCCAATAATTTTCGTGTTATTGCAGGAATATCAGTGTAGTCTTGATCTACTACAGTTGAGTGTTCTTTTATTTCTATTACTTCATTATTTTCATTGATAAAAGCTAAATCATCATCTAAATAAAGTAAATTTGGCTTTTCGCTTATTGTATTATCTTCAGCGCTTATTCCTGAAGCGATTAATAAAATTTCAAGATCAGAATCTAAAGTAGGATCTAAAGTGACACCAACGACAATAAGCGTAGATTCTTTTCTTAATTTAGATCTAATTTGTTTAGGTATACCTTCATAAGTGCTGAGTTTTATTTCTTCTCGACAAACAATTTGAATGATAATACCTTTGGCGGTATCAATATTAGATATTGATACTAATGGATTATTTAATGCTTGATCTAAAGCATCTAAATACTGTTCTTCTTTTTCTGCTTTGCCAACACCAAGTATAGATTCGCCTTCAAAAGATAATATCCTTGAAAAATCATTCTTATCAACATTGATAAAGCCTGTTTGTGTTAGCATTTGTACTAGTGATGAAAGTAGATTTTTTAACACATCATTACTCTGTTTAAATGCTGAAAACAGACCAATATTTTCGCCAAGCCCATGAAGAAGTAAGTCATTCGACAAGGTCATAAAGGCTTGCACAGGATCTTTTATTTCTTCCAATCCTTGTAATGCATAGTCCATACGCATTTTTCCTTCAGACTCAAAGGGCAAAGTCACAATAGCCAAGCAACTAATATTTAATTCCCGAGCAATTTTTGCAACTAATGGGCTTGCTCCTGTTCCTGTACCACCACCAAATCCAGCCGTTATAATGACAATATCACTGTCTTTTATGGTGTTTTTTAATAGCTCTTCACTTTCTTGTGCTGCTTTCAAACCAACAGCAGGATCAGCACCAGCTCCGTAACCGTTAGTTAAGTCTTTGCCAATAAGAATTTTACTTTTAACTTCTGTATGATTAAGCACCGCGAGATCGGTATTAACCGCTATCAAGTTGACACTTTCTGTCTCAATATACTCATTTAACATATTAACTG
>CAZVPC010000029.1:0-16710 GCA_964629005.1 uncultured Pseudoalteromonadaceae bacterium
AGTTGGCTAAACCGTCGATTTATTTGCGGTTATTGAACTTTGCCGAGAATTGCTGATAGATATATGACTTATTTGTAATGGGCATGTATTTTTGTCAGTATTTTATGCTGTATAAACTAAACTTGGTTAAATTATATAGGGAAAATCTCCGGATATAACCGAGATATCCTGCCATTCTTGCAATAGAATAACTGAAAATTTTAAACTCCTAACGCTACAGGTTAATATTATGCTTTTTAATGACTCACTAGTTACCGACTGCCCACTTCGTCAAAAAATTCGCGATTTTTATCGTATTGATGAAGATATTGCGATGAAACATATTCTTCCCGAAGCAGAAGTAAATGTTAGCGCCCGTAGTCGTGCGTGGGAACGTGCTCGCAAAATGGTATTACAAATCCGTCGTGATCAAGAAGGTAATGGTGCTATCGATGCTTTGTTAAGTGAGTACTCGCTTTCTTCAGAAGAAGGTGTGGTGTTAATGTGTTTGGCAGAAGCGTTATTACGTGTGCCTGATGCCATTACGCAAGATGCCTTAATTCGTGACAAAATATCACAAGGCCACTGGAGTTCACATTTAGGCTCTAGCGACTCATTATTTGTTAATGCCTCATCGTGGGGGTTATTGGTTACCGGTAGCATGGTTGATTATGCCGATAGCCGTAATCAAAATAAATTTGGTTTGTTGAAAAAAACCATTGGCCGATTAGGCGAACCAGTTATTCGTAAATCGATGAACTTTGCCATGAAAATTATGGGCAAACAATTTGTTATGGGCGAAACCATTACTGCCGCAACTGAACGAGCCATTGAAAAAGAGCAAAAGGGTTATGTTTATTCATACGATATGTTGGGCGAGGGTGCGCGCACCATGGCTGATGCCCAGCGCTATATGCAATCTTATACTGAGGCCATTCACGTTATAGGTAAAGCCGCTAAAAAGCGGGGTGACAATTTTTGTAATCCAAAGCTAAGCCCAGGCATTTCAATCAAATTATCGGCTATTCACCCGCGTTATGAATTTACTCATCAAGCACGAGTAATGGACGAGTTAGTGCCAAAAGTAAAAGAATTATCTTTACTGGCAAAGAGTTATAACATTGGACTAACGATTGATGCAGAAGAGTCTGAACGTTTAGATATTTCCTTAGATATTGTCGAAACCGTATTTAGCGATAATGCCTTAGCGGGTTGGGATGGTTTTGGCTTAGCGGTTCAAGCCTATCAAAAACGTGCCATTTTTGTGATCGAATGGTTACGCAGCTTAACTTTGCGGGTTAATCGCAAAATGATGGTGCGTTTAGTAAAAGGCGCCTACTGGGACAGCGAAATTAAAAACGCCCAAAAAGAGGGCATGAGCCATTTTCCGGTGTTTACTCGTAAATCATCTACCGATGTTTCTTACCATGCTTGTGCCAATAAATTGTTAACCTATCGCGATACTATTTTTCCACAATTTGCCACGCATAATGCTTACACTGCCGCCACCATTATTGAATTAGCGGGTGATAAAACTGATGATTTCGAATTTCAGTGTTTACACGGCATGGGTGACTCTTTGTATGATCAAGTGGTGAGCTATGACCATATTCAATGCCGAATTTATGCACCTTGTGGTCAACATCAAGATTTATTGGCTTATTTAGTGCGTCGTTTGCTTGAAAATGGCGCCAATTCATCATTTGTTAATGCCATTGTTGACGAAACAAAACCCGTAGAAACATTGCTTGAAGATCCGGTTGAAAAAACTATCCGTTTAAAACAAAAATATAATAAACAAATTACCTTACCAAAAGATATGTTTGCGGATCAGCGTATTAATTCTAACGGTTTAGATTTAACTGATATTAATGAAATAACCCCTTTAAAAGTGGCATTAACTGATTGGTTTGAAGCACATTTATTAAATGAAAATGATCTACCCGATGGCGCGAGTGCTGTTCGTAACCCTGCCAATCATCAAGAGATCATAGGTTATCATCAGCACCATAATAGTGAACAAATGCAAGCCATTGTTGATCGTGCGCAAACTGAGTTTTTATCATGGTCACAAACCTCTGTTTGTGAACGCGCAACCTTGTTAGAAAATATCGCTGATACTTTAGAAGCAAACCGTGCAGAGTTAATTGCTTTATGTATTAAAGAAGCAGGCAAAGTGGCACAAGATGGTATTGACGAAGTTCGCGAAGCGGTTGACTTTTGTCGTTATTATGCTGGAAAAGCCGCAGACCTTGCGCAAGATCAACGCCTTGAAGCGCGTGGCGTAGTTTTGTGCATTAGCCCATGGAATTTTCCGCTAGCTATATTCTTAGGGCAAGTTGCCGCCGCTATTGTTACCGGTAATACCGTTATTGCTAAACCTGCCGAGCAAACAGGTTTGATCGCCTTGCGCACTATTGAATTAATGAAATTGGCAGGTTTGCCTGAAAACGTAGTACAAGCGGTTATTGCTCGTGGTAGCCAAGTAGGTAGTGTGATCATTCCTGATCAACGGATCAAAGCGGTGATGTTTACCGGCTCTACCGAAACGGGTACACGTATTGCACAAACGCTAGCCGAACGCCAAGGCGAACAAGTGCCATTAATTGCCGAAACGGGTGGTCAAAACTGTATGGTGGTTGACTCTACCGCATTGCCTGAGCAAGTGGTTGATGATGTTATCTCATCGGGTTTTCAAAGTGCAGGGCAACGCTGTTCGGCATTAAGGGTGTTATTTTTACAAGAAGAAATTGCCGATAAAGTGATCACTATGTTACAAGGGGCATTAGCTGAATTGCATGTTGGCGATCCGTCAATGTTGTCTACCGATGTTGGTCCGGTAATTGATGCAAAAGCCTTAGCGTCATTAAATGATCATGTTAAGACCATGGAAACACAGGGTAAATTATTATATCAATGTGAGTTAAGTAGGGATGTTAATGATGCCAATGGTGATTTCTTTTTTGCACCACGCTTATATGAAATTAGCGACATTAGTGTCTTAAAACGTGAAGTTTTTGGCCCTTGTGTACATATTGTGCGCTTTAAAGCCGGCGAAGTGAATCAAGTCGTCGATAAAATTAACAGCACAGGTTTTGGTTTAACTATGGGTATTCACACCCGTATTGAACATCGTGCCACTGAGTTAGCACAACGCTCACGGGCGGGTAATATTTATATTAATCGTAACATGATCGGTGCTGTGGTTGGCGTGCAACCGTTTGGTGGTCGAGGTTTGTCTGGCACAGGCCCGAAGGCAGGAGGTCCTAATTATTTAACACGTTTAGTTAAAGAAAAAGTTAGCAATAAAACTTCATTAGAGGTAGATATTGCTGCCCTTGAGAGTAATGATGCGGTGGTTATACAAGCAAATACTATGATTGAACAAACGGCTAATGCTGAAAAAACATGGCGTTTAACCGACCTAAATACTCGTGTTTCGCATGTACGCCAGTTACTCGCTAAAATTGCTCATGTTGGTATTGTTGACAACTTAGCCGATGATTTAAATTACACGCTAGCCGATGCGCGTAATCAATTAATTGCTATTGAAAGACGCCTTAAAACACCTAAAGTATTGCCGGGGCCAACAGGTGAGTCGAATGTGCTTTATTTAGAAAATCGCGGTGTGATCATTTGTTTTGCTGATAAAGAGGTGAGTTTTCATTTTTGGGCATTATCAATTGTTACCGCGTTAGCCACAGGTAATACTGTGGTAACGGTAGTGTCTGATTTATTTTACCAAGAGGCGCTTGCCTTTAGAGATAAATTTATTGCTACTTCTGTTAATAATATTGGCGCTGATAAGAATGTTCTACAAGTTGCCAAACTCGCTCATTTAGAGGCAATGTTAGCGCACCCAAGTTTAGCGGGTGTGGTCGTTGATAGTAACTGCGATCGCCGTACCTACGTAGCCGATAAATTGGCACAACGAAGTGGTGCTATTTTACCGGTGATCAGCTCTGAATATATGGACAACCTTATTCAACGTTTATTAACTGAAAAAACGGTAAGCATTGATACCACAGCATCGGGTGGCAATACCTCGTTAATGACCATGATTGAAGACGATGAATAAGTTTCATTGCGTAGGTAGCTGCTTGTCGCGACAAGACCTGTTTTTTTGATACAACATTTATCGATTTCATACTCATGACATAAGCTTAATCGTAATTTTGTTTTTCTTGAATTAACGTTATTAATCAAACTGTATTTAATTTAAGCACAAAATTGCGCAATAGCTTTAACATGATGATGATCACGGCAATTGGTAGTAAGGTAAAATAAAAAGCGGTTTGACCGTTAAACACTGAAAAAACAAAGCCAGTGATCATTGAACCTGTGGTTCCCCCTAAAGCCGAAAATAGCACAATTAAACCGGTCATGGCGGCGTGTTGATGTTTTTCTAAAGCACTTAAAATAACTGAATTTATTGCAGGGTAAATAGGTGCCATAAACAAGCCGATACACGGAAATAACCAAGCTGCCAAGGGTAAATTACCCCAGCCAATATCAGTTTTTGCGCTCAGGTTGTGGGTAAGAGGCAGTGTTAATAATACCAAAGCAGCCATAGCAACCAAACAAGCATTGAGTAATAAATACCAGTTAATATATTTTAAAATAACACCGGCGCTTAATCGGCCAATTGCCAAGCACGCGGCAAAAATACTGGTGACCTGAATGCTGATGTCAGTCGGTAAATGGAGAATTTCATTATTGAAAGTGGGTAACCAAGTGCCGATCCCTTGCTCGATAAGTACATACAAAAATGCTGAAATAACAAACACATAGACCATTGGTAATTTAACTAATTTTATCATAGCAATAAATTCAGTTACGGCTGAGCTGTTTACACGGCTTATTTTTTGTTGTTTAAAAGGAGTAGACAACAGTAATAAAGCGTTAATACTGCATAATAATGCCAGCCAATAATAAACATTTAGCCAATCGGTAGAGGTTGGCTGATCGGGATCGATAAAAAAGCCAAAAATCCAATACCCTGATAATACCCCAACCATAAAGAAACCTTCAATGGTATTAAGTAATGACGCGTGTGCTTGCCTATCTGCGGTGATCAAGCCAACGGTTGCATAAACAGAAACTTTAACCAAAGCAAAGGCAACACCAACCGTTAAAAACAATACCTTTGTCATGGTGAAATTAGCTAATTGTGGCATAACCAAACAAGCCAAGGTCACCATAAACAAGCCAACTAAAAGTGCATTTTTATACCCAAAGCGAGGTAAATAAGCCGCGACAAGGAAAGAAACCAAAGCAATAGGTAGGTCTTTAAAACCTTCCAGAATACTTGCTGAAGACTTACTAATGCCATAATTATTAATGGCTTGCAATATGACAACGCCAACACTATTTAATAAAATAGCAAAAACAAAATAAGTTAGCAGTAACGATAACTTAATACGTAAATCTCTCATGATATTCCTTAATTTTATAACAGCATTGAAACATAATTATTAGTTATTTTCTAATCATCACTAAAGTAGTATTTAATCAAAACGTTTAAAATAATATCGATTTCATTAATTTTTATTATTTGTAATACTAGTATGAAAAAATATTTTTTGCAATCGTTTGCATAAAAGAGGTATGCTGATAAACTAAAGTCGCTATCCGGTATTTTTCAAGGACTAAAAAGTTGAATAATTCTCATCAAAATTTTCCAGTAAATAAAAGCAATCCATGGCTTTTATCTCATCAGTTATTAAAACACCTTGATCAGGGTGTTATTGAAACACTATTTTCTTTGGGCAATGGCACTCTTGGCACACGTGGCACCAGTGGTTATGCTCAAAGTGTGCTGCCACCAGAAAACGAAGGAACTTACATTAATGGTGCCTATATCAGTGAAGCGATCAATTATGACGAATCAGCTTATGGTTTTGCTCAATTCAATAATAAAATGTTGCAAGTAAACAACAGTAAAACCATAGAAATATCATCTAACAATGAAGTTTTTAGTGTTGATAAAATTGGTGACATCAGTTTAAATTTACAAACGGCTAGTTATCATGAGAGCTTAGAACTTAGCACCAAAACAGGTGCGCGGATCAAATTATTTATCACCCGTATTGTTTGCCAACACCAAGCAGATTTAATGATCAATAATTTTGTTATTGAATCAATAAATTTTACCGGTAAGCTGCAAATTAAATCGTTTATTTGTGCTAATAATTCACTACCACAAAAAAGCACTGATCCTCGTGTTGGCAACCTATCAGCTGATCATCAATTAACTCTTATTGACTCGGCGTCTACCGCAGAATTTTCCTATCAATTACAGCATTTACAAAATCCAGACAGTTTAGTGATTGTTGGTACTAGTCATTGTTTTAAGCAAAAAGTTAATTATGTTTCAGCCTTAATAAATGAAGATAATTGTTTAACCGAAACGGTTGAACTTGAACTCAGTAAAAAGGGGATTGAATTTACTAAGTACAGCATTTATCAAACGAGTCAAAATCATTTATTGAGCAAATATGATTTGTCTACTCAACAACTTGCGGATGAGTTAATTGCACAAACACAACAAAAATTATCACGAGCGGTGTTGTTGGGCTTCGCCAATAATTTTTTAAAACACCAGAAAATGATGGCTACATTTTGGCAAAATACCGATGTTTCAATTAAGGGCAATGAGCAACATCAATTGGCTATCCGTCTAAATATGTTGCATTTAACGATGTCAGCAGGAAAAGATGGGCAGCGAAATATTGCGGCAAAAGGGCTTACTGGTAACGGTTATGATGGCCATTATTTTTGGGATTCTGAAATTTATATTACGCCTTATTTTATTTATACTCAGCCTGACATCGCCAAAAGTTTATTAACTTGTCGATTTAATGGTTTAGCTAAAGCAAAAGCTCGAGCTAAAGAAATGAACCATACACAAGGAGCATTGTTTCCTTGGCGTACCATTGGTGGCGATGAGTGTTCTTCTTATTTTCCAGCGGGTACAGCGCAATATCATATTAATTCGGCTATTGCTTATGCCGTTAAACAGTATTTTAAAGCGACGCTAGACTGGTCTTTTATGTGGCAAAAAGGCGCTGAGCTTGTTATTGAAACAGCACGCTTATGGCCCTCTTTGGGACATTTTAATCCGAATAAAAATAATCAATTTTGCCTCGACACGGTAACGGGTCCAGATGAATACACGGCTTTGGTGAATAACAACTATTACACAAATGCTATGGCTAAAATTCATTTGTCGTTTGCTTGCGAACTGATACGATTGCTTGCAAATAAGGATCAAAATGAATATGTAGCATTAACAAAAAAATTAAAGCTTTCAAATGAAGAAATTAATTTGTGGCAAAAAATTGTTAAGAAAATGTATTTACCTCACGATAAAAAGCGAAATATAACCCCACAAGACGATAGTTTTTTGGATAAAAAGCCATGGGATTTTGCTCATACTGCAAAAGAAAAATACCCATTATTACTTAATTTTCACCCTTTGGTTATTTATCGCCATCAGGTGTTAAAGCAAGCCGATGTGGTGCTTGCTAATATTTTGCAGGATGATCAAGTTGATCTTCAATTAAAAGAAAATAATTTAGCGTTTTATGAACCCATAACCACACATGATTCAACTTTATCCGCTTGTACTCATAGTATTGCTTACAGTGAAGTAGGGAATAAGCAAGCGGCATTTAATTATTTTAATGAAACCGTACTAACTGATCTTTGTAATTTGCATAATAACAGTCAACATGGTGTACACACAGCAGCCATGGCGGGTTCGTGGATGTGTATTGTGCAAGGATTTGCAGGTTTACGCATTCGAGATAATTACGTTAGTTTTCAACCGAGTTTACCTAAACAGTGGCAAGGGCTAGTGTTTAGGATAAAACTGTTGAGTTGCCAAATAGAAATAGAAATATTAAGCGATAAGATCACTTATCAGCTACTTTCGGGCGAACAACTTTCATTAAAACATTTTCAACAAAAATTTATTTTAACTAAAAACAAACCATGTCAGTCGTTTGATTTAGGTAATGAGCAGCTAACTAAAAACACACTGATGCGGGAGCCTATTTTATGAAAACGAGTGCGGTAATTTTTGATCTTGATGGGGTGTTAACGGATACGGCCGAATTTCATTTTATTGCTTGGCAAGCTATTGCTAAACGGTTAGTGATAAATTTTGATCAGAGTGATAATGAGGCGTTAAAAGGGGTTGATCGCCAAGCGTCATTACAGTACATCCTTGATAAAGGTGCAAAAACTTTGAGCAAAAAAGAGTTTAAGCAGTTACTTTTTGATAAAAACCAACATTATTTACAGCTTATTGAGCAAATAACACCGAGTCATTTATATACAGGCGTGTTAACTTGTTTTGAAAAACTAACTGCGGCAGGCATTAAAATTGGTTTGGCTTCTGCCAGTAAAAATGCCGCTTTGGTGATCAAAAAATTAGGCATAGAAACGTTATTTGATTATGTTGGTGATGCTGCCGCGGTTGCTCACAGCAAACCAGCACCTGATATTTTTCTTGCAGTTGCACAGGGTTTAAAGGTTGCACCACAACACTGTATTGGCATTGAAGATGCTGTTGCTGGAGTTAGTGCAATAAAAGCCGCCAATATGTTTGCTGTTGGTATTGGCGACGAAAATATTCTTGCTCAAGCAGATCTGGTTTTTCCTTCAATTGAGCAGCTTGATTTAGATTTGGTTTTAATGAGTGCGTTATTAATTTCGTTGACTTGATTGTCGTTGTACAACCTCTACATCAAGCAATTGAGATTTTACGGGTTGATTATTCAGTTTTTTTAATAGCAAGTTGACTAATAATCGACCACCAGCCGCAGTGTTTTGCTTCACGGTTGACAATGATGGTGAGCAAAATTCTGACATGGCGATATCATCAAAACCAATAATAGCCAGTTGTTTAGGAACATTAATCTTTTGTTCAATTAAATATTTCATCGCGCCCAGTGCAATAGCATCACTTACTGCAAATAAACCATCAATTTGCTGATCATCAATTAATAAATGATCGCGTAGCTTTAAATAACCATCATTGGACGTAAAATCTGCTTTAATTTGTAAACTTTGTTCAATGGGTAAATTGGCTGCTTTTAATGCTTGTTGATAACCCAACCAACGCTGCTCTACTTCGTTGTGATTAATATCGCCAAGAAAAGCGATCCGTTTGCAACCCTGCTCAACAAGATGTTGAACCGCAAGAAAACCTCCTCGGCAATTATCACTGCCAACAGTGGTATAACTTTTATTATGAACTTCTGCTCCCCAAACAACAAAGGGTAAGTTACTACTTGCTAATGCTTCAATACGTTGATCATGTTCACCTTGGCCAATAATAATTAAACCATCGGCTCGTTTTGACTCAAAATAATAATTATACCAATCATTCGTTGCTGTTTTAGTTGTGGTGAGCAACATGTCATAACCAAACTTAGTGAGTTCATCGGCGATAGTGCCTAAAATTTCCATTAAAAAGGGATCTGAAATAACTTGACCTGATTTTTGATCAAACATCACAATAACGGCAATGGTATTGGTTGTTTGTGTGCGTAATTTACTCGCGGTAGCATTGACTTTGAAACTATATTGTTTGGCAATGCTTTGCACTAATTCACGGGTTTTTTTATTAACTAACGGGTTATTTCGCAATGCGCGAGAAGCGGTAGATTTTGATACCTTAGCTATTTTTGCGATATCGGCTAAGGTCATGATTGTTTTTTTATTCATCAGGGAATTATTACATAATTAGCCAATAATGCAATCGATAGTAAAGCCGCAATACAATCGATTGCAGAAATATCACAAAAGTTATTGCAATCGTTTGCAATTGACTCTATATTGATTTTGGGGAAGAAAAAAACACTTAAAAAATATAATTAATTACTGGTATAGCATTGTTAATATCAGTTGAGAGAGGATGAAGTCATGATCAAAAAATTCAAGCTATCTTCAGTTGCAATAATAATCGCACTGTCTTGCCAAGCGAATAATAGTTTTGCTACTGAGCAAGTATCACCAGACAAAGACAGTAACAGTAATGATAAAGTTGAAAAAATTGTTGTAACCGGCACTTTTAGTGGCAAAGCGGTAAAAAAAGAAGAGGCTAGTTTTGCTATCAGTTCTTTTTCAGCAGAAGATATAAAAAAATTAGCACCTAAAAGTACTGCCGATCTTTTTAAAGCGGTGCCCGGTGTTTGGTCTGAAAGCTCAGGTGGTGTTTCTGGTGCTAATGTTTTCGTTCGTGGCTTCCCTGGTGGTGGAGATGCACCGTTCCTTACAGTTCAATTGCAAGGCGCACCCATTTTTCCACCACCAACCCTTGCTTTTTTAGAAAACTCAACATTATTTCGTTTAGATGAAACGGTTAGTTATATGGAAGCTCTACGCGGAGGACCAAACCCCGTTATTTCAAATGGTCAACCGGGCTTAACGACCAATTTCTTATTAAAAGAAGGCTCTGATGATACTGAAGGATTAGTTAAATATTCAACCTCAGACTATGGTTTACAACGTATTGATGGAGTACTTAGCGGTAGTTTAGCGGATGATTTATATTTTATGGTTGGTGGTTATATTAAAAGCTCACCAGGAGTTCGCGATGCCGGCTTTAACGCTGAAAATGGTAATCAATTCACCGTTAATATCACCAAAAAATTAGATAATGGTAAAATTAATATTTATACGCGACAAACGGATGATGCCGGAGTTTGGTATTTACCAGCACCACTTAATGTCGCCACAGTTGACAATGAATACACACAAATAGGCACTAATAATCGTCAACAAACTATTCAGTATGGCCCTGATAATACTAAAGAAACGTTTGACTTTGGTAAGGGGCGTGGGTGGAAAGGCTCTGTTTCTGGTGGCAGCGTTGACTTAACACTAGCGAATGATTGGGCTTTAGTTGATCGTTTTATTTATACCGAAGGTAATGCGGATACTTATGGTTTAGTACCTAGTGGTGATCCGTCTAAATTATCCGAGGTTGCAGACAGTGGCGGCACTGCTTTTGGTGCGGTAACCGGAAAGGAATATGCGGGTTCAACCATGGTGCAACAAATTGGCCGTTGGGTAGTTAAGAAACAAATTGAAGCCTTTACTAATGATTTTGCCTTAACTAAAACCTTTGATAAAGGAACCTTTACCACCGGATTTTACAACTCCAGTTTTAGATCAAAAGATTGGTGGTCACTTGGTAATCAAACTTATATGGTGGTTGAATCAGGTGGTGAGGCATTAACCGGTATTAATTGCAATGACAACCAAGATAGTTGTGGCTGGAATTACGATATTAACAGTATTGGTGAAGGTAAAACGAGTGCTGTTTATCTAGCGGGATCATATGAGATAACGGATGCTTTTACCTTAGATGGCGGTATAAGAAATGAAAACCAACAAATTGAATACACGGTTGATGAAGGTATGAAAGGGGCTATTTCTAAAGCCGTATCTTATGATAAGTCATCCATTGCGTGGACGGTCGGCGCAAATTGGATGTTTGACGAGACCATGGGAATTTTTGCTCGGGTAAATAGTGGTAGTAAAATGCCTTATTTTGATGACTTTCGTGATAATTATGCAGCTTATCAGTCGGGTGAAGATTTGATCAAAGAAGTGAGTCAATTCGAATTGGGTTATAAACTGGCTAAAGACAATTATGACTTTTATGCCACCTTTTTTGCTAACGAAGTAAAAGGCGACACTTTTGTTGTCTTACCGGGACAGCCCGCTGAAATTTTAACTAACCAAGCTTACGGTGTAGAAGTAGACTTTAATTACTTCAATGATAACGGCTTTGCTATTAATTTAAATTCAACGGTACAAAATACTGAAATTACCGCAAGCCCAATAAATAAAGGCAATCAAGCACAACGTCAACCTAACTGGCAGCTGCGTATGACACCAAGTTATGAACTTGACTTTAGCAACGGCAATTATGCCACATTATACGGAACATTATCAGCAGTGGGTGATCGTTTTGCCAACAATGAAAATACCGTAGTATTACCGGGTTATGAAAAAATTGATCTTGGTGTGATTGTTAATTTAAATAGTGACGTTGAGTTGCAACTAGCAGTCAGTAATTTAACCAATACTAAAGCATTAACCGAAGGTGATCCGCGCGATTCTTTGTCGTCAAATGGTCGTTATATATTACCTAGAACTATAGATTTAAGCGTTAGTTATCAATTTTAGATAAAAGACGAATATTAACGTATCTATGCAGTTTACTCCGAAAGTGATATAAAATCAGTCATACTGATGCTGAACTTGTTTCAGTATCAGTATGACTGAGTTAAAAAGGTTATTAACGTTCGTTATATACACAAAAAAATTAACTTAGGTAGCTTTAACTTTAGCAATCCAAGTGTCAACTCGGCGCTCTAATATCGATAAAGGCATTGAACCACCACCTAAAATTGTATCGTGAAATTCTTTGATATCAAATTGTTCACCTAAGCTTTTTTTAGCCTTTTTACGTAACTCAAGTATTTTTAACATGCCTATTTTATAGGCGGTTGCTTGTCCTGGCCAAACAATATAACGACGAACTTCAGATTTTACCGCTTCGGCGGCAACGGGGGTTTTTTCTTTAAAATAAGCAATCGCTTGTGCCTCTGTCCAACCTTTTGAGTGTAAACCGGTATCTACCACTAAACGTACTGCGCGCCACATTTCCGTGATCAAACGACCAAAATCAGAATAATCATTTTTATAAGCACCCATTTCTTTGGCAAGTAATTCTGAATATAACGCCCAGCCCTCCGTGTAAGCGGTAAAATGCGCTTGTGTGCGAAATTGAGGAATTGACGTTAACTCTTGAGCTATTGAAATTTGCATGTGATGGCCCGGTAACCCCTCATGGTATGCAATGGCTTCCATTTCATTTTTAGGCATAGCACGCATATCTAACAAATGTACATAATAAACGCCAGGACGAGAGCCATCAGGTGTTCCCGGAAAATAATGTTGGGCAGCACCCGGTTGTTCTCGAAAAGCTTCAACACGTTTAACAATTAAATCTGCTTTCGGTAATATGCCAAAATAGTTAGGTAGTTGTTTTTTGATAAAAGCCAAGTAATTTTCCGCATCCTTAATATAACCTAAACGACCTGCGTCGGTATCGGGATAAAAAAATTGATCATCGGTTTTAATAAAGTGAAAAAATTCTTGCAACGTGCCTTTGAATTTCACTTTATCTTTGATGACATTCATTGCTGCGGTGATACGGTCAACCTCTCGCAAACCAATATTATGTATTTGATCTGCGGTTAAATTAGTGGTCGTTGCATCCGCTAATTTGTAATTGTAATAGGCGATACCATTGGGTTGTTTACCAACGCCTGTCGCGATAATATCAGCATTGTTAATATCCGTTTCAAACCAAGCAATTAAATTTTTATAGGTTGGTAAAAATCGGCTTAACAACGCTGTTTTTGTCTTTTCTTGCAAGCTAGTTGCTTGTTGTGGAGTTATTTTTTCGGCTTCTAATAATGCAGTGATTTTTCTTTTTGCATCACTCCATAAAGCAGAATCGCTTTTACTCTGATCAAAAGGGGCACCAGTAATTAAATTAGTTGCTTGTTCAATAACCCCCTCATAAGCAAATTTGGGTGGACGAACACCTAAGGCCGCATTTTCTTTAGCGCGTACCAGTAGGTTGCTAATTGCAGTGGCTATTCCGCCAATACGTTTGTTATAAGCGACCATATCGCTAAGCTGATCAACTTTATGATAGTTAATTAAAAATTGAGCAGCAAAGGCTTGCACTCCTTGCATTTGCGTAAAAATATAAGCGTTATGAATAAATTTCTGCCCCGCTAAGGCCTGCTTATATCGATAAATCCACAGATCATAAGATATTTTTGCTTCGGGATTTAACAACGCATAATTAAAGTTCTTTTTTAATTCGACCACGGTTTTTTCTTGCCATGTTAATTGTTCTTGTTCTTCGGCTATGGTCATGGTGTTGAATTGGTCATAACGATCTTTACGGCCAAGAAACGTTAGCATCATCGGGTTCATTTGTAATTCTTGTTCGTATTTTTCTTCAAACCACTGATTTAAACGTTTACTTTCAGTTAATGTAGAAGAAGAGATTATTTTGCTATTCGTTTGGTTTAGGATGTCTTTGCTTTTAGTGGTATTTTGCTCTGAACTGCTGGGTTGACAGGCGCTAAGCAATGAAATAAGGCTAAAAGCTAATAGTAGTGTTTTCATTAAGTGAGTCCGGTTCATCATTATTATGTTAAATATTTAGGAGTTTAAATCGTAATCGTTAAGCATTTGAAAAGCAATTTTTGTGGTTGTGGTTAAATTAAAAGATAAAAGGAGCAAATATTCGCTTTTTTAGCAAGTAGGGGTTAATTATTAACCTTTTCTGAGCTATGCTTGCGCTTCAATCCGCTAGGTAATATATAACTAACTTTACAAGCTTGCTTGGTTAGTTAGAATTCCGTTTTTTTGATAAGGTAATTAGCGTCATGTTTGGTAGTTTAAAGGCACAGCCTGCCGATCCTATTTTAGGGTTGTTGGCTAAATACAAAGAAGATCACAACTCACAAAAAGTTGATTTGGGCGTTGGTGTTTATAAAAATGAAGTAGGTCATACTGCTATTTTAGATTGTGTTAAAAAAGCTGAAAAATTCCGTTTAGACACTGAAGATACCAAAGTTTATATTGGCCCAACGGGTTCGCCTTTATTTAATGAAAAAATGACTAACTTGATCTTTAATGAAGACCATCAAGTTATTATTGATCATCGTGTGCGAACTGTTTCTACCCCTGGTGGTACCGGTGCGTTACGAGTTGCTGCCGAATTTATTACCTCATGTAAAGCCAATGCTACCATTTGGGTGAGTAACCCGACATGGGCGAATCATACGGGTTTATTTAAAGCGGCAGGTTTAACCGTTAAAACTTATCCCTATTATGACTATGAAAATAAATCGTTAGATTTTGATGGTATGTTAGCTGCACTGAAAGAAGTGGCAAGTGATGATGTGGTATTATTTCATGCTTGCTGCCATAACCCTAGCGGTATGGATTTAAATAACGAACAATGGCAACAAGTGGTTGAAGTCGCCAAAAACGTTGGTTTTACGCCATTAATTGATATGGCTTATCAAGGTTTTGGGCAAGGACTCGATGAAGATGCTTACGGTTTACGCTTAATGGCCGACAGTGTAAAAGAAATGATCGTTTGCAGTTCTTGTTCTAAAAACTTCGGCTTATATCGTGAGCGCATTGGTGCTTGTTCGCTGATCGGAGCAACAAGTTTAAGTGTGGATATCGCTTTTTCTGTATTGTTAGCTGATATTCGCTGTATTTATTCGATGCCACCAGCGCACGGTGCTGCCATTGTTGAAACTATTTTAAATTCTGAAGAATTAACCGCACAATGGTATGTTGAATTAAAAGAAATGCGTGATCGCATTAATGGTAATCGCCAAGTCATTGTTGATAAACTAATTGAAAACGGTGTAAATCGTGATTTTAGTTTTATTACCCGCCAAAGCGGTATGTTTTCTTTCTTAGGTATTACGCCTGAGCAAGTACAACGCTTGCAAGACGAATTTAGTATTTACATGGTGGGTTCTAGCCGGATCAGTATTGCGGGTATTGCAAAAAGCAATGTTGATTATTTAGCGCAGTCAATTGCCACAGTATTGTAATTATTGCTATTTTTGTCGTGATACTGAAATAAATTCAGCATCACGGCTTTTCTATAAATACCGGATAAATTTTAGCTAAATCAATATTGATACCCACGGATTATTGTCGATGGGTATTTTTTTGACAAAAAAATCATTTAGGAATAATTACCGGATAAAGCGATAAAATAAGTAATGCTGCCATGGTAAAATTAAATATTTTAAGATGAATTACATGGGTTAATATTTTTTGTATTTGTTGCCCCATTAGTGCCCAAGTGCTAACCGAGGGTAAATTAATTACCCCAAAGGTTAATGCGACTATGCATACGGCCGCAAAGCTTTTTGAAGGAGCATAAATACTGAGCGCGGTAAGTGCCATTGTCCACGCCTTAGGATTTACCCATTGAAACAATACTGCTTGCATAAAGGTCATGGGTTTTGACTTGGTTTTTAAATTTTTAAATGTTGCTTCAGATGTTGCTATTTTATAAGCAAGAAAAAATAAATATCCAATACTAAAATATTTTAATAGTTGGTAACTCATTGGAAAAGCATCAAAAATTTGAATGACACCGACACCAACTAATACGATCATCAGGGTGAAACCAATGCCCACGCCTAGCATGTGCGGTAAGGTACGTTGAAAACCAAAGTTGGCACCTGATGCCATTAACATCAAGTTGTTAGGTCCTGGAGTAATTGAAGAGACCAAGGCAAACATAGCAAGTGCAGGCAAGATGTCATAGTTCATAAAGTTATTTTCACTGGATTATTTAAACACAATGCAATTATAATCAACAAAAAGCAAAATTAACGTGCAAATTTCTAACTAAATAATAAATTTTAAGCAACAAATGATTAAAAAAGACAGATATAACGACAAAATATTGCAAGAACTAAAAGTTGATGGCCGCATAGCCAATACTGAACTTGCCGAAAAAGTTGGTTTGTCGCCTTCGGCTTGTTTAAGACGAGTACAAGAGTTAGAACGTATTGGCCTTATCAAAGGCTATCGCGTGATCTTAGATAGTGAAATGCTGGGCAATGAATTTACTGCCTATGT
>CAZVPC010000029.1:16810-19886 GCA_964629005.1 uncultured Pseudoalteromonadaceae bacterium
GCTATCGCGTGATCTTAGATAGTGAAATGCTGGGCAATGAATTTACTGCCTATGTAACGGTAGGCTTAGGTGAGCACACCCGAGGAGCGCAAAAAAGTTTTGAGCAAGCGATTATGTTAGCGAGTGAAGTAATTGAATGTCATAATGTTACGGGTTCTTTTGAATATTTGCTTAGAGTTGAAACAAAAAACCTGAAAGCATACAAAACCTTTCATACCGACGTATTAGGCATGCTACCGCAAGTAACCACCATTAGCACCCATGTGGTGATGGAGTCGCCTAAAGATGAACGGCAATAAAGCGATTAATTTTATTATTTCTCATCTCTGTAACTCGAATAATTCATTATATTAGGGTATTATTTACAGATAAAAATACAGTTCAAAAGAGTTTCACGTGACAGTTCAAGGTAACTTATTTATTTTATCTGCACCAAGTGGCGCGGGTAAATCGAGTTTAATTTCAGCGTTTTTAGCCGATCAAAAGGTAAAAGATAACAACAAACAACAGTTAAATCGTGATCTGCGGGTGTCTGTTTCTCACACTACTCGAGCACCTCGTTCTGGTGAAGTTGATGGTATCCATTATCATTTTGTGAGTGTTGAGCAGTTTAAACAGTTGATCAACGATAAGGCTTTTTATGAATATGCGCAGGTATTCAATAATTATTACGGCACCTCAGAAGCGGCAATTGACCAACAATTGACGCAAGGCTTCGATGTGTTTTTAGATATTGATTGGCAAGGAGCTGAGCAAGTACGAGCGCGCAAGCCTGACGTTACTACTATTTTTATCGCGCCGCCGTCACGTACTGAATTAGCCAATCGTTTACGCCAACGTGGACAAGACAGTGATGAAATTATTGCTGGTCGCATGGCACAGGCACAATCAGAATGTTCGCATTACCTAGAGTTTGATTACATTATTGTGAATGACGATTTTGAACAAGCGCTACGCGAGTTGAATACTATTGTCGCCAACCAAGCATTGAAAACCAAGCAACAAGTACAAAAATATCATAAATTATTCATTGAGCTATTGGCTAATAAATAACTCTTTAGTATAATTAGCGGCTATTTAATGAATTTTGTGTGTATTGGAGTAGCCTAATGGCTCGTGTAACTGTTGAAGATGCAGTAAAAAAAGTTGGCAATCGTTTTGATTTGGTATTAATTGCCTCGCGTCGTGCACGCCAAATTGCTACTGGTGGCAAAGATCCTTTGGTTGAAGTTGAAAATGATAAACCTACAGTCATTGCTTTAAGAGAAATAGAAGCGGGTTTAATTACTACCGAAGTGATGGACGAAAGTGATCGTCATGAACGTGTACATCAAGAATCGGTTGAATTAGCTGCCGTTGCAGCGATTGTTGGTGGTAACCAAGCAGAGTCTTTATAGACAAAAACCACGGTTACAGATCATGTAAACAAAAAAACGTATAACATTAGTGGTTATGCGTTTTTTTATGCCTGTTTTTTTGAGCTTAATTGCTAACATGAGTATATAATTTGATAGTGAAGCAATTTCTGCTTTATTTTTCAAGATGGAGTGTTAGGTGTACCTGTTTGAACCATTAAAAGAATTTGTTTCCACTTATTTGTCTAAAGTACAAGTTGATTTACTCAGAGAAGCTTATCTTGTTGCCAGAAAAGCCCATGATGGTCAAATGCGTTCAAGTGGTGAACCTTATATTACTCATCCCGTTGCGGTAGCCATTAATCTCGCGAAAATGCGCCTTGATCATGAAACTATTATGGCGGCATTGCTTCATGATGTGATTGAAGATACCACCGTAACCAAAGCTGAACTGGCGGAACTTTTTGGTGACACGGTTGCTGAGTTAGTTGAAGGGGTTAGTAAACTTGATAAACTAAAGTTTAATAATAAAGAAGAGATGCAAGCGGAAAATTTCCGTAAAATGCTGTTGGCTATGGTACAAGACATTCGTGTGATTTTGATCAAATTGGCGGATAGAACTCATAACATGCGCACATTGGAGTCTCTTCGACCGGCAAAACGACGTCGTATCGCTCGTGAAACGTTAGAAATATATGCCCCTATTGCTAATCGACTGGGTATTCACGATATTAAAAATGAATTAGAAGTGCTTGGTTTTGAAGCCTTATATCCGATGCGTTCACGCGCATTAAAATCAGCCATTAAACAAGCTCGCGGTAATCGCAAAGAAATTATTAACAATATCATGGCCGAAGTTGAAGTCAGATTAGCAGAAACAGGAATTCAGGCAGAAGTTATTGGTCGTGAAAAACACCTTTATTCTATTTACCGAAAAATGTTAAATAAAGAATTAATGTTTAATGAAGTAATGGACATTTATGCTTTTCGAGTGATCGTTAAAGACAAAATTGATGATTGCTATCGCGCGCTTGGTGCGGTGCACAATTTATTCAAACCGATAGAAACCCGTTTTAAAGATTATATTGCTATTCCCAAAACTAACGGTTATCAATCGTTACACACTTCGCTTATTGGTCCGCACGGTATACCGGTTGAAATACAAATTCGCACCCAAGATATGGATCAAATGGCTGACAAAGGCGTTGCGGCTCATTGGCTTTACAAACAAGATGGTTCTAATACGGGTACTACCGCGCAAATGAAGGCACGCCGCTGGATGCAAAGTCTATTAGAACTGCAACAAAGTGCGGGTAACTCGTTTGAATTTATAGAAAATGTAAAATCTGATTTATTCCCAGAAGAAATTTATGTTTTTACCCCAGATGGTCGTATTATTGAACTACCAATGGGCGCAACTGCCGTTGATTTTGCTTATGCGGTACATACGGACGTAGGCAACTCTTGTGTTGGGGTAAAAGTTGATCGCAAACCTTACCCGTTTAGCCAATGCTTAGATTCTGGGCAAACGGTAGAGGTGATCACGTCTCCCTCGGCTCGACCAAATGCAACATGGCTTAATTTCGTCGTAACCGCTAAAGCTCGTTTACAAATTAGAACTTATTTACGTTCACGAGAAAAAACCGAATCTCATTCACTTGGAATAAGGTTGTTAAGCCATGCCTTAGGCACCACTAAATTAGATGAAATCAGTGATGAAA
>CAZVPC010000030.1:0-5385 GCA_964629005.1 uncultured Pseudoalteromonadaceae bacterium
TCCCTATCGTCTAGAGGCCTAGGACACCGCCCTTTCACGGCGGTAACAGGGGTTCAAATCCCCTTAGGGATGCCACTTCCTTTTTTTAAGAGAAGTTTTTAAATTTCTAATTAAAAAACCAGCATTAGTTGGTTTTTGTCAATTTTCTTTTTTTATCAAAACCATTAATTGTTTCGCCATAAAATCAACAATAAGCGGTTGTGCTTTTCTATTAGGGTGAATACCATCAGCTTGCATTAATGTTGGCTGAATAGCGATATCGTTCATAAAGAAGGGAATTAATTTTACCTTTGTTTCTCTCGCAAGTTCTGTAAATGTATTGCTAAATAATTTGTTATATCGAGCGCCATAATTAGGTGGAATACGAATGGTCATAAGTAAAACGATAATGTTTTTTTCTTGTGCTAATTGAATAATTTGTAACAAGTTATTTTTGATCAAAGTAGGAGGGAAGCCTCTTAAGCCATCATTCCCTCCAAGTTCTATCAATAAATAATCAATTTTTTCTTTTAGTAAAATACTGGGTAGGCGTGATAAACCACCGCCTGTAGTCTCGCCACTAACACTAGCGTTAATAATAATTAAAGGTGAATTTTGCTGAGTAAACTGCTGATTAAGTAATGTAACCCAACCGTCTTTTTGTTGCATTCCCCTACTTGCACTTAGGCTATCACCTAGTAATAAAATAGACGTAGAGTACGCATTAGTTGAGAATGTAAAAAAACTGCCAAATAATACAATGAGAAAATATTTTTGTATTATCGTTAAAAAGCGAATAGTGGATATAAAATTAAATATGAACATTAGCTCAAATATTATCCTTAAAGTTAATCAATTAACAAAATCGGTTCAGGTTGAAGCTAAAACTTTAACTATTTTGCATCCTATCGATCTTGAAGTTCATTCGGGCGAAACACTTGCTATTATTGGTTGTTCTGGCTCAGGTAAAACAACCTTACTGTCGTTGTTAGCTGGGCTTGATTTGCCAACGTCGGGTGAAGTGTATCTTAAAAACCAACCATTGCACCAGTTTAATGAAGAGCAACGTAGTCAAGTAAGGGCGGCACATGTTGGTTTTGTTTTTCAACAATTTCTACTGATAAATAGTTTGACCGCATTAGAAAATGTGATGTTACCTGCTGAGCTTGCCAATCAAAGTGATGCTAAAGCACATGCACTAACTTTGCTTAACGAGGTTGGTTTGGCTGACCGATGTGATCATTTTCCTAATCAATTGTCTGGTGGCGAACAACAGCGCGTTGCTATTGCGCGAGCATTTATAGCTAAACCTGATGTTTTATTTGCCGATGAACCAACGGGAAATTTAGACAGTAAAACAGGGCAGCGTATTGCTGACTTATTATTTAATTTAAATCAACAGTTTGGTACAACATTAGTGTTAGTTACTCACGATCAAATGTTAGCTAAACGTTGTCAAAAGCAAATAGAAATGGCGAGTGGTAAATTAGTTGCCAGCTCTAATTTATTGCCTTTAAACCAATCGCTACTTGCAACCGCCAGCGATGTGGTTGTGTTATGACTTTTTTACGTAGCTCAGCGGTAAAACAATCATTAAGGTTACTGCACCATGAATTGCGCCGTGGTGAGCTTACCATAGTATTTTTAGCCATAGTATTAGCCGTTGCTACAGTTTTTTCCTTAACTGGATTTTCTAGCCAAATTAAATCGGCGTTGATCAGTCAGAGTAGCCGTTTTATCGCGGCTGATCGGGTTTTAACCTCGAGTAGCCCTATTGATGGCGCTATTATAGCGCGTAGTAAAATGCTGAAGTTACAATTTGCTCAGCAGATTGTTATGTCGTCAATGGTGTTTTTCAACCAGCGCATGCAATTAGTATCATTAACTGCCGTTTCGCAGTTATATCCATTGCGAGGTGAATTATTAGTAAAAATGTCACCGAATGCTGATGATAAAAGCGTTACGGTTCATGCTCCTCAACGCGGTGAAGTTTGGCTTGAAAAAAAAGTATTATCAACGTTAAAAATTCAACTAGGTGATCAGCTTGAAATTGGTATACGGTCATTTACTATTGCGGGAATAATACAACAAATACCCGATGCTTCTTTTAGTGTCTTTAATTTTGGTCCTAAGGTTATACTTAATATTGATGATCTCAAATCAACAGAGCTTATTCAGCCAGCCAGTCGAGTTAAATATAAATATCTTTTTGCGGGCAATATAAACCATATTCAACAGTTCGAAAATTGGCTTAAACCACAAATAAATGAAACCCAACGTTGGTATGGTATTCAGTCTCGGCAGAATGCTTTAGCTAAAACGTTAAATCGAGCAGAAAAATATTTATCCTTAGCAAGTATGCTCGGCATTATATTAGCAGCCGTTGCCGTTGCCGTTGCATCACGGCGTTATAGCCAACGTCATCAACCCACAGTTGCCGTTTTTAAAGCGATGGGCGCGTCATCATCTTATGTCAAAACTCTTTTTTTGTTGCACTGGTCGTTACTGAGCACGTTTAGTATTTTGATCGGTATTGTTTGTGGTTATTTGATCCAATATTTTGGTTTAATTGCCATGGCGGCTTATTTACCAAATACAGGGGCAGCAAGTTTATTTTATCCATTGTCAATTTCGATTATTACGGGACTATTGTGCGCTATTGCTTTTGCTATTGTGCCATTAACTCAATTAATTAACACATCACCGTTAGCGGTGATCCGAATGAATGTTTTTACACCATTAAAACTTTTGAGTTGGCAGCACTTGCCTGCTTTTTTTGCCTTGTTTGCTTTGTTATTAATTTTTAGTCGCGACTGGCAATTAAGCCTAGCAATATTATTAGGTGGGTTACTTGTGGTCTTGATATTAATGATACTTGCCCGTTTGGTGATGAATGTTGGTCGCAGTGTGGGCAGTCACGCAGGGCAAGCATTACAACTGGCTATTGCTAATTTAAAACGACGAGCGAGCCAAAACAGTGTTCAACTTGTTAGTTTTACTATTGCTATTCAGCTTTTGCTGCTATTGCTGGTAGTGCGCAACGACTTACTGGCAGATTGGCAAGCACAGTTACCAAAGAATAGCGCAAATCGATTTTTGCTTAACATTTCAGCGCATCAAGTTAATGCAGTGCATGAATTTGTTAAAAAACACCAATTACATGCTAGTAAATTATATCCGGTTGTTCCGGGTAGGTTAACGGCAATTAATCGTGAAAAAATCATGTCTGAAGCAAATGAAGACAAAAGTAATGCTATGATTAAAACACCGAGCCGTCATGGCATTGGTCGAGAATTAAATTTAACATGGCAGCAGCAACTACCCACGCAAAACAAATTGGTTGCTGGTCAGTGGTGGCAACCCAGCGATCATAATGCTCAGGTCTCGGTAGAACAAAGTTTAGCTAAACGACTTAATATAAGTATTGGCGATCAACTCACTTTCCAATTAGGGAGTGATATTTTTAATGTTGAAGTAACCAGTCTGCGCACGGTTAACTGGCAAAGTATGCAACCTAATTTTTATATGATTTTTAATGCCGCAGTATTAAAAAACTTCCCCGCAACTTATATTACGTCGTTATTTATTTCTACTGAAAATGAATCTGTATTTTCACAATTTTTAGCTCAATATCCAACGATTTCGATGTTAGATATTGATGCTATGATCACTCAGCTTCGTCAGGTGATTACGCAGGTTTCAGTGGCTATTGCGTTTATTCTTGTGTTAGTAATACTTGCAGGTAGTTTGGTTTTAGTCGCTCAGGTACAAGCAAGCATGGAAGAACGCCAACGCGATCTTGCTATTTTATACACGTTAGGGGCAAAAGGGGCGTTGTTGCGCAATAGCATTTTATATGAATTTATTGCCTTGGGTGCTATTGCTGGTTTGCTAGCAAGTTTTGTGATGGAAATTACTGTTTATATTTTACAGACCCAAGTCTTTGACATGAATGCTAGTTTTCATGGGCAATTTTGGCTGCTAGGTATCATAGCCGGTGGGTTATTTGTTGGTTTAATTGGAATGTTAAGTTGTCGGCAATTGTTGACTAAAACAGCATTATACCAGTTTCATTAATTAGGGGGGCTATTTTATAAGTAGAAAAAATCGCCAAATACAAAGTATTTATTTTAATAACTAGTTGTTCTAATTATTAAAATAAATAACGTAGTCGTTGGTGATTTTAGCAAGTAGAAATGATCACTTATTTATTGGGATTGGTATTACATCGCTATGTTGTTTAACACTTTGTAGTATAAGCAAAATTTTTCAGTTATCATATTTTCACAAGAAACTTATTCAAATAAAAGAACGCTATGTCGTCAATATCATCTAATATTTCAGCTAATAAACAAGGCGGTGCGGTAAAAGCTTTGTTAGTTACTGCGGCTATTTTTATTATTTTAGCGGGTTTAAAACTTGCCGCTAATATTTTAGTCCCTTTTTTGTTATCCGTTTTTATTGCCATTATTTGCAATCCTTTGGTAGCTAAAGCAAGTAAATATAAAATACCTAAGAGTATTTCTGTCGTTTTAGTGATTTTAATTTTTGTTTCAATTGCGCTGTCATTAGCTGGTTTAGTAGGAAAATCACTCAATGAATTGTCACAATTATTACCTGAATATCGAGCACAATTAAAAGTCCATTTTTTCTGGATCACAGCACAACTAGCCCATTTTAATATTTTAATTTCAACTGATTTGATCATTGAATATTTTGATCCTGCCGCCGCGTTGGGGTTAGCTGCTGATATGCTAAGTGGTTTAGGAAATGTTATGGCTAATTTGTTTTTGATCATTATTACCGTGGTTTTTATGCTGTTTGAAGCTTCCTCATTACCGATTAAATTTCATTTTGCTTTAGATGATCCGCAAATGCGACAAAAGCAAATTGACCGTTTTATATCGTCAGTTAACCATTATATTGCCATTAAAACGATAGTGAGTGTTGCTACAGGGTTGACTGTTGCACTGATGTTATATTTATTTGGCTTAGACTTTTTTCTATTGTGGGGAGTGTTAGCATTCTTACTTAATTATATTCCTAATATTGGTTCTATTATTGCAGCCGTACCGGCAATGTCACTCGCCATACTGCAACTAGGTTTAGGCGAAGCCGGTGCGATAGGGCTTGGTTATTTGGTTATTAATATGGTGATGGGAAATATTGTTGAACCGCGTTTCTTAGGTAAAGGCTTAGGGCTTTCAACGCTAGTAGTATTTTTATCATTAATTTTTTGGGGCTGGTTGTTAGGAACGGTTGGTATGTTGTTGTCTATTCCATTAACTATGATCATCAAAATAGCGTTAGAAAGTTCAACGGAAGGGCGTTGGTTTGCGGTGTTATTGTCAGGAGACGAGTTAGTTAACCATTCAAAATAAGCTCAAGTAACTTAACTTAACTTAA
>CAZVPC010000030.1:5485-19786 GCA_964629005.1 uncultured Pseudoalteromonadaceae bacterium
TAACTTAACTTAACTTAAATAAGGCCGAGTTACAGCCGCAATGTTACTTGATGGCGGCAAATTGTTTTAATTCATTGATCCTGTTTCTGCTCAGTATAATGTAGCATTTTTTAAACGCTAAACTTGCGGTGATATTGGGTGATACCGCAAGATATAGCCAACGACAATTGTCTGCACGGTATTTTACAAAGTCGTTTTGTGAGCGTTTAAACATAGCAAGGGCAGCGCTACGACCTGTTTTTAAAGCTAAGTCTTCTAAATTAAAGGTTTGATTATTAACCCAAGTCTGCAAGTCTCGATCAACTTTTTCAATCACACTATCTAAACACTGCGATGTTTTTTTGATGGTTGCCGATTTTTCGCATTTAAGTGCATTTTTTGCCGCAAAAGTTGGCGGTGTTGAAAGTAACGAAAAACAAAGTAGTGTGAGTAAAAATAATGTTTTCATAAGTATAACGAGTCAGCTTACTTTTTATTTAGAAGGTAATACTTTTTTGTAAGGCTTAACCGTAACGGTTTTATAAACACCCGCATTAATGTAGGGATCATCATCTGCCCACTTTTTTGCCTCTGCTAAGTTATTAAAGGTAGCAATAATTAATGAACCTGTAAAACCAGCTTTATTGGTCTCTTGAATTTTCTCAGCAGGATCAATGGCAGGGAATGGGCCGGCAACCAATAATCTTTCTTGTGCTTCTAGCTCATATAAACGCGCGAGATGCTGCTCTCGTACCGACAAACGTAGTGCTAAACTATTTTCAACATCTTCGCTATAAATCATATAATACATAGTGAATGCCTATTCTTTTATTTTTGTTATTTGAGCTCAGTGATTTTATTTATTTCGATCTTTTTGCTTGTTTCTTGATCATCATCTTGTGGTAAAAATCGATAGAGTGCAATAATTGAAGCAATAGCAAAAACAAAAGTTAACCCTGTTAAGCCAAAAACTTTAAAGTTGATCCAAGTATCTAAATCAAAATTAAACGCAACATACCAATTAAGAGCACCGCACAAAAGAAAAAACATCGCCCAAGAAAAGTTTAATTTATCCCAAATAGGTTTGGGTAAGGTCATGGACTCTTGCAAAAATTGTTTAATAATATTTTTGTCAAAGGCATAACGACTCACGAGTAAGCTTACTGCAAAAAGAGCATTAATGATGGTTACTTTCCATTTTAAAAAGGTAACATCATGGAAAAATATCGTTAAACCGCCAAAAACCAAGATCAAAGCAAAAATAATTAGATTTCGTTTAGGCACTGGTTTTCTTTGAACAATATAATAGAGTACTTGCAAAGCAGATAAAACAATAAGCGAACCAGTTGCCCAATAGGGGCCGAAAATTTTATAAAAAATAAAAAAAACAATTAACGGTAAATATTCAAATAAAGCGTGCATAAACCAACAAACGTAAACGAGCGATAATTAATTTTAACTAAACTAAAGGCAATTAGCCAAACAATTCATTTTAAAAAGTTGTAAAGAAACATTTGTTAGCATTAATCTATTGGTTTTCTTCTAAAATAATTATTTCAGCGGCACAAGATTTTGCTTGTTCGTATAGTCTAGGGTCGTTTTCTTGAAAATATTGGACTCGATTTACTGCGGGTGGATGTTGTTTGCTGGCGGCATGAATTAACCATGCTAAACCTAAAGTTTTATTTTCTTCAGTACCTTCAGCTAGAAAATACGAACGTCCCATTGCTGCCATTGCCTTTATGTGACCAGCATTTGCGGCTTGTGAAAACAAGACAAAAGCTTGTTCAGTTTCGCCTGTTTGACGACATGCTAACCCTTGGTTATACCACGACTCGTTGGTAGCGTTATCTTCATCAAGTAGAGGGGGTACAATTGTCGTGTTCACTGCTTTTTGTCTGCTAATTAAGCTTTCATTGCTTTCATTTTTTTGATTAGTTAGGTTGTTATTAAGTGGATTAACGTTGTCATTTGCTAAAAAATCGTCCATTGAAAAAACTTCTTTAATATCAACTTCTTTAGTTTTTTCTTGTAATAAACAACGCATTACCGCGTCATAACGACTGTTTAACTGTTCAATACTGTGTTGTTGTTGGTTAATTTGTTGTTGGTAATAATGAATATCGTTTTTTAAATCTTTGATAGTATCCATGTTTTGTTCAAGTTGATGTTGATGTACTCGTTTTAAGTCATCAAGGTGCTGGTGTTGTGATCTATCTAACCGTGCTTGTTGTTTTTCGGTGTAGCTTTGAAATTGTCCAAGTACTGCTTGCACACTTTGTTCGTAATTGTTTTTCATTTTTTCAAACCAACGAAAAACTTGGCTAGGTACTTTGATGCTAGGCTCTTTTTGATCATCGCCAGACATGATTGTTCTCATCTAATTATTGTTAATAGCTCTACCATAATGATAGCGAACACCGAAATCAATTGGTAAGATGAATTTAGCTCAAAAAGTGACGATAAAATCAACAGTTTTCGTTATTTTGCAAATAGTTACAATTTTTATTGCGAGTTTCTTGCATTATCGATATCTTTTCATATATTTAAAGTCTAGAAATGTCTTTTTGCTACGGAAGATGCGTAGTGGGCAGATAGCAAGATAAATTAACAGATCAGGAACAAAGGGCTAAGGATGTCAGAATTTACTATTAAGTTTCCAGCAGAACTCACTATTGTTCACGTTGAACAAATCAAACAACAGGCGATTGAATTAGTGAATAACCACGAAGTTGTTTGTTTTGACGATAGTGAAGTGAGTCGCATTGATACCACTGGGCTACAACTTATTATTGCTATTGTTAGTTATGTATTAACACAAAACAAACAGCTTGTTTGGCAATGTAGCTCGCCTTGTATTGTTGAAAGTATTAAGCTACTCGGCGTAAATGAAAATATTTTAGCGCAATATTTATCTCATTAAAGTTAATAACCTTGTATTTAAAAAGGAAAATGTTATGACCAAAGTATTGGTTGTTGATGATTCAAACTCAATTCGCGATATGGTTAATTTTACGTTGAAAAGTGGGGGTTATGATACGCAAGAAGCGCGTGATGGTCAGGATGGATTAAATAAAGCTAAGGCCAGTTCGTTTGATTTAGTGATCACCGATGTAAATATGCCGATTATGGATGGCATAACCTTATGTCAAGAGCTTCGAAAATTACCCAATTTTAAATTTACGCCTATTTTAATGTTAACCACTGAGAGTTCAGGGGATATGAAAATGAAAGGTAAAGCTGCTGGGGCAACGGGTTGGTTAGTTAAACCGTTTAATCCTGAAAAATTATTAGCAACAATTAAGCGCGTTGTTCGCTAATTTATTATAAAGGCATCATGAGCATCAACTATGAGTATTGATTTATCACAATTTATTCCTAGCTTTTTGGAAGAAAGCTTTGAAGGGCTTGAATTAATGGAATCAAGTCTGCTTACCTTAGAAAGCGGCGACAGTGAAACCATTCATGCTATTTTTAGAGCGGCTCATTCAATCAAAGGTGGTGCCGGAACTTTTGGCTTCAATCGTGTCACCGAATTTACTCATTTAGTTGAAACTTTACTGGATGAAATGCGTGATGGTCGCCGTGATATTGTGCAAGCAGATATTGAACTTTTACTCGATTCTGTTGATTGTATGCGCTTATTAATTGAGTCGGCGCGCGATGGCGATGACTGCCAAGATGATAAAATTTCTGCCACATCACTATTATTGTCAGCAACCTTAGAGCAAGATCTAAATAATAATGTTGAAAAGCCAGTGAATAACGTTGTCGATGATGCTAGTAATGGGCAAACAACAGAATTAATTTGTTGGAAAATAAGTTTTCTCCCTGAACATCAATTAGTACAAACGGGCAACGATCCATTGTTGTTGTTTAATGCTTTAGCCGACTTAGGTGAACTAAGTGTTCATGCCAATATCGATAATTTGCCACCATTAACGGACATTAACGCGGAAGAGCTTTATTTGAATTGGCAGCTAACGTTAATATCACGTTGTGAAGAAGCCGATATTAGAGAAATATTTGAATGGGTTGAAGACGAATGTGAACTTATTATTGAACGTTGTGTTACTGAAACCACTATAGCTGCTGAACAAGATCCAAAGATTGAACACTCTGCCAATATAGCAACAACTGAACAGAGTAACTTAGCTCAAACAACCACTGAATCGTTAGCAGTTGTCTCCTCAAATGAAATACCTCCATCACCCAAGTCCCCATCAGCGACCGAAAAAACAACAGTTAAAAAAACGGAAGTGGGTTCAATTAGAGTGGGTGTTGATAAAGTTGATAATTTGATCAACTTAGTGGGTGAATTGGTTATTACGCAATCAATGTTATCTGAATTAGGACGTGATTTTAATATGTCTAAAGTTGAACGTTTAACCTCAGGTTTAGAACAATTATTACAAAACACCAAAGAATTACAAGAAAGTGTTATGCGTATTAGGATGTTACCCATTAGTTTTGCCTTTAATCGTTTTCCGCGATTAATTCATGATTTATCTAAAAAAACAGGTAAATCTATTGAATTAGTGATCAAAGGCGAACAAACCGAACTTGATAAAACTGTGATGGAACAAATTGGCGATCCGTTAGTTCATTTAGTTAGAAATGCAGCGGATCATGGTATTGAAACTGCGGCGGTACGTTTAGCTAGCGGTAAATCGGCACAAGGCACCATAACACTGGATGCCTATCATCAAGGTGGCAATATTGTTATTGAAATTAGTGACGATGGTGCTGGTATTAATCGCCAAGCAGTTTTTGAAAAGGCTGTTGAAAAAGGACTTGTTGAAGCCAATACGTCATTAACTGATAGCCAAGTTTTTGATTTACTGTTTGAACCTGGTTTTTCAACGGCTAAAGAAGTGAGTGATATTTCAGGTCGTGGTGTTGGTATGGATGTGGTTAAGCGCAATATTCAATCATTAGGTGGCCGAATACAGGTTGAGTCAGAACCGGGCAAAGGCAGTACTTTTAAAGTGAATCTGCCGCTAACGTTAGCTATTTTAGATGGTCAGTTAGTTCGTGTTGGCAGTGAAGTTTATATTATCCCCTTGATCGCTATTGTTGAGTCATTACAAATTCAAACTAAATTAATTAATCGTGTGTCAGGTAATATGATTTTATACCGTTTACGAGACGAAAATGTACCGGTTTTACCCATTTATCAATTGTTTGATTTACCCGCTGATAATGAAGAAGTTACTGACGCCTTGTTAGTGGTGGTTGAGGCTGATGGTCAAAAAGTAGGTTTAATGGTCGATGATTTATTAGCGCAGCAACAAGTTGTGATCAAGTCTTTAAAAGACAATTATCAACAAGTTGAAGGCATATCTGGCGCAACAATACTTGGTGATGGCTCAGTTGCGATGATATTAGATATTGCGAGTATGATCACCATTGCTTTAAAGCAAGCTCAACAAAATCAGCAGCTTCTTGAACGGGAGGCGGTTTAATGGATATTCAAGCATTAGCAAAGGATATTCCTGAACAAGGTGAGCAAGCGTTAGCGGGGATTGACTTTATTACCAGTGGTGAACAATATTTAACTTTTATGTTGTCTGAAGAGCAATATGGCGTTGATATACTCTGCGTTGAAGAAATTCGTAGTTGGGAAAGACCGACTAAAATACCCAATGCACCTAGTTACGTTAAAGGGGTGATCAATATGCGCGGTATCATTGTGCCAATTATTGATCTACGGCAAAAATTCAATATTGGTCAGGCTATTTATTGTGCAACCACCGTGGTGATTGTATTGACGGTAGTAACTCAAAACAAAAAAAGAACCATAGGTTTTGTCGTTGATGCTGTCTCTGATGTACTCAACGCGGAAGAACAAGACATTAAAATAGCCCCTGCTTTTGGTGGTTGTATTCCCCCATATTTTATTGATGGTTTAGTTAACGTTGGAGAAAATGTAGTGACGTTATTAAATGTTCAGGCGTTACAAAGAATAGAGTCTCATTAACTAGCTAGGTTAAATTACCAAGAAAGAGGTCAGCACTGTGATGATTGAAACCGAACAAGAATACTTAACCTTCATGCTTGATGGGGAAGAATTTGGTGTCGATATATTGTGTGTACAAGAAATAAGAGTGTGGAGTTCAGTGACAGAATTGCCGAATAAACCTATCTATCTAAAAGGCGTTATTAATTTACGCGGTATTATTATTCCGATCATTGATTTACGCCAACGTTTTGGTAAAGAGCCGTTAGATTATAATGAGCAAACGGTCACTATTATTTTGAAAACACAAGATAAAAACAATTCTATGGTGGTCGGTATTGTTGTTGATGCCGTCTCTGAAGTATACAAATTTAATCGTCAATTAATTAGAGAAGCCCCTTCTTTTGGCGCCAATATTGATAGTTGTTTTTTAAAAGGCTTGGTCAGTGTAGATGATAAATTAATTATTTTACTAGACAGTGATAGCTTATTAAATCAAGACGATTTATATCGTGTAGATAGTAAACCCTTTTCTGAACCTATTGAAGAAGCGGCTGATCATTAAAATTAGGCTCTTTACGCAAACTTAATAAGGAAAATATTAGCAATGAAAACCCCACAAGCTAATAGCACATTAACTGAAACAAAAAGGTCAAACATGGATAAGAAAACTACTAACAGCAGCAGTGATGATTTAGCGGCTCGTTTACAAGGCGCTTTAGATCAATCAGGAACGGCTTTTATGATGATCGACCGCGACTTTAAGATCACCTACTTCAATCAAAGTACTTTAGACTTACTGACGAAGCATGAAGCTACCTTTCAAAAAAAATGGCCTGGTTTTAGTGCTAATGCAGACGCCATTATGGGATCAAATATTGATGGTTTTCATCAAGATCCACAACATCAAAGAAAGATGTTAGACGATCCTAATAATTTACCTTACACCACTGATATTCACATAGAGCATTTAACTATGGAATTAAATGTAACCGCAATCATGAATATAAGTGGCGACTACATTGGTAATTCACTTGAATGGTCAGATGTTACTGAAATCAGAGCGAAATCTGTAGAAGTCGGACGTTTGAATTCAGCCGTTGAAGGCATGACCACCAATTTAATGATGGCTGATTGTGCAGGCAATATTGTTTATGCAAATCCAGCTGTGAGCGCAATGTTACGCCGTCGTGAACAACAAATAAGAACAGCGCTCCCCAATTTCAGTGTTGATGCTATGGTGGGGGTTAATTTTGATAGTTTTCATCGTAACCCAAAACATCAACAACGATTATTGGGTGATCCAGCCAACATGCCTTATAGCGCCGAAATAGGCATTGCCGGTTTAACATTCAAACTTACCGCGATTGCTTTACTTGATGAGCAAGCGAATCATCTTGGTACCGCGGTACAATGGGAAGATTTAACTGAACAAAAAGATGCCCAAGAGCAAGTAGAAAACCTGATCAGTGATGCGATTGAAGGCAAACTTGATAATCGTATTGAAACGGCTGAATACGAAGGCTTCATGAAAGTGTTAGGTGATAATATTAATAATTTGATGGATGCAATTGTTGAACCCACGAGCGATGCTATTGGTGTTGCGCAAGCACTAGCCAATGGTGATTTAAGTCAAACCATGGATGGTAATTATTCCGGTGAATTTTTAGCGTTAGCTAATGCGATGAATGGTTCAATTAAAAATTTGAGTAACATGGTTAACGAAATCAGAAATGCATCAAATAATGTATTTGATTCTGCTAGAGAGATAGCCGAAGGCAATAATGAACTAAGTCATCGTACCGAATCGCAAGCCTCAAGTCTTGAAGAAACAGCCTCAGCAATGGAAGAGTTAACCAGTACTGTGCAGCAAAATGCCGAGAACTCAACAGAAGCGAGTAAGTTGTCGGCATCGGTTATGGTCAAGGCTAACAATGGTGGTGATGTGGTTAAAAAAGCTATTTCGGCAATGAGTGATATTAATAAATCGAGTAAAAAAATTGCCGATATTATTAGTGTTATTGACGAAATTGCCTTTCAGACCAATTTACTTGCTTTAAATGCTGCGGTTGAAGCGGCTAGGGCGGGTGAACAAGGTCGTGGCTTTGCCGTAGTTGCCGCTGAGGTTCGAAATTTAGCACAACGTTCGGCGGGCGCTGCCAAAGAAATTAAAGGTTTAATTAACGACAGTGTTGAAGCGGTTGGACAAGGAACTAAATTAGTTGATGAAACGGGACAAACCTTTACGGAATTGGTGAGTGCGATCACTGATGTTAGTAGCATGATCGCTGACATTGACAATGCGGGTAAAGAGCAATCTGCTGGCATAAGTGAAGTGAGTGCTGCTGTGAGTCAAATGGATGAAATGACGCAACAAAATGCGGCACTTGTTGAAGAAGCGGCAGCCTCAAGTAAATCGATGGAAGAACAAGCACAAGTGCTGTTAGATCAAATGAACTTTTTTAGTAATGGCGATGATGATCAACCTATACAAACACAAGCATTACGCAGCAATACCGCAGAAAAGCAAAAAAAAGTACAACATGATCTAAAACGGCCACCACAACGTAAAATTACTCGCCAAATAACGCCATCAGATCAAGAGTGGGAAGAGTTTTAGGCGAAATTAATGAGCTATGTAAGGAATGAAAAACGGTCATTAACCGATAAAGATTTTACCTTTATTTGTCAATTTGTTTATGATCGTGCGGGAATAGTATTAGCCGACAATAAACGTGAAATGGTGTATCGCCGTTTTACCCGTATTGTGCGGGAGCGAAAACTGTCTGCTTTTAGTGATTACTGTCAGTTATTAAGAGAGCAACCTGAACAGGAAGAAAATTATTTTATCAATGCAGTGACCACTAATTTAACGAGTTTTTTCCGTGAAAAACATCATTTTGATTATTTGTCAACTCACGAAATACCTAGATTAATTACTGAAAATGTCACAAAAAAACGTTTACGGATCTGGTCGTCGGCAAGTTCAACCGGTGAAGAGCCCTACAGCATAGCGATGACATTTTATGAAGCGATGAAAACCATCATTAAGCACTGGGATGTGAAAATATTAGCTACTGATATTGATAGTAATGTATTAACAACGTGTAAAACGGGTATTTATGATAGTAAAAGAATAGTTGATTTGCCCTCAGCTTATAAACAGCAATACTTTCACAAAGGTTTAGGAGAAAATATTGACAAATTTAAGGTTGATCGAAAATTAACACAACTGTTAACGTTTAAACAACTTAATTTATTGCATCAATGGCCGATGAAAGGTCCTTTTGACATAATTTTTTGTCGAAATGTCATTATCTATTTTGATAAGCCTACTCAGCAAGAATTGTTTGCCCGTTATTACCAACTATTAAAACCAGGAGGGCTTTTAATTTTAGGACACAGTGAAAGTTTAGGCGATTATCAGCAATATTTTGAGAACGTAGGTCGAACTATTTATCGAAAACCTGTTCTTTGCCAGACAGAGTTTTGCCAAACCGAGCATAACGTTAAAACGAGTCGGCTTTAAAAATGTTAAAACAGCAAGCACTTAAAAAAGTGGCCGAATGTAAACGTCATTGTTTAGCTGAATTTGCTCATGTTAATCATTATTGGGATCGGCAACATAATACGGTGATTGCTAAAATATTACCGGGTGAGTTTTATATGACCTCACAAAATATGGCGATAGCGACAACGTTAGGCTCCTGTGTTTCAGCCTGTATTTGGGACACGATGAGCGGTATTGGTGGCATGAATCATTTCATGCTGCCCTTAACAACGCAAGAAGTTCATGAAGTTAATTGGGGACAACGTGGGCTAGTAACCGATGCCACTCGTTATGGGAATTTTGCGATGGAGCATTTGATCAACATGATTTTAACCCATGGTGGTCGACGTAAAAATCTTAAGGCTAAAGTTTTCGGTGGCGGTAAAGTAATGAGAAAAATGTCAGATATTGGCAAAAGAAATATTGAGTTTGTCTTGTCTTATCTTGATATAGAAAATATTCCGGTGGAAAGTCAAGATCTTGGTTTAGCGTTTCCAAGAAAAGTAATGTTTGAACCTACCACAGGACGAGCGTTCGTCAAACGATTAGATAATTTACATAATGATACTATTGTTAAACGTGAAAGAGACTATGAAACCCGTATTGAGCATAAACCGCTTGATGGCGATGTTGAATTATTTTAAGCACAGCTCACCTATAATAAGCTGAGCAGTGCTGTTTTTTGTCAAATTTGTTTATTTGCAATGAACTAAGAAGAGAACAGTTAATGGCTAAAATAAAAGTGCTAATTATTGACGACTCGCCCGTGATCCGCCACATTGTTCGAGAAATATTGCAAACTGATCAACAAATAATAGTAGTGGCTGAGGCCGAAGATCCCATCGTTGCACGTGAATTAATTAAAAAAGTCAATCCTGATGTCTTAACCTTAGATGTTGAAATGCCTAAAATGGATGGTATTACTTTTCTTGCCAATTTGATGCGCTTACGACCTATGCCTGTAGTGATGTTATCAACGGCAACAACCAAAGGCGCTGACACGACATTACAAGCTTTGGAATTAGGTGCAGTGGATTTTATTGCAAAACCAACTGAGGCTGAACTACTCACTGAACCCGATAAATTTGCTAAAATATTACTTGAAAAAGTAAAGCAAGCCGTTGCTATTGATCAGAAAAACTTTCAATTAACGAGTAAATTGCAACAACAAAGCCAAAAGACAGTTTTACCTTTTAACGGCTGTCAACGGTCAAATCACATCATTGCAATCGGTGCCTCAACTGGTGGTAATGATGCCATTAAAAATATACTGATGTTGATGCCGGAAAACTCACCCGCAATTGTGATCACTCAACATATTCCTAAAGTATTTAGTGAGCGTTTTGCGCAACGATTAAATGCTGACTGTTTACTGCAAGTACAAGAAGCTCGACATGGTCAAAAAATAAAATCAGGGAATGCTTATATTGCCCCTGGTGATATGCACCTCAAAATTGTAGCAAAAAATGGAAATTTATTTTGCACGTTAGAGGACTCTGACCCTGTGAGTCGGCACAAACCATCGGTTGATGTTCTCTTTACCTCGTTATTACCTTTAGCAGGAAATATTCAAGCCGTCTTACTAACGGGGATGGGGCGCGATGGCGCACAAGGAATGCTAGCATTAAAAACAGCAGGATCACGTACCTTGATCCAAGACAAATCAACCAGTTTAGTGTGGGGAATGCCTGGAGCTGCATTTAAACTGAATGCTCATTGTGACCAGTTGCCCTTATTGGCAATTGCAGAAAACTTACTCGATTTTGCCGTTTTAAATCGTGATCAAATGAAGGAAAAACAGCATGATAATAGCTAAAAAAAATTTAATATCGAGAAAGTTATTATGGGCTTTATTGATTTTTGCTCTGCTAATTCTACTTAATGAGTTTATTTTTAGTTTCGCTTATGGGTCAATAGTTATTGCCTTTTTGATCACCCTACTGGCAATATTTATGTTGATCAAAAATCATAATGACGTTGCCCAATTATCAATTGCAGCGACAAATAAGCAAACTGATAAAATTGATAATGAATTACTGAGAACTACTTTTTATGAAATTAAAAAATTACTAGACCAAACCACTAAGATTGCCGATATTGAATTGAACCGAACTACCAATTTAGTTAAGGACGCTATTGCTGGTATTTCTTCCAGTTTTTTAGACTTACAAGCATTAAGTGTGAGCCAACAGGAAATGATACATACGTTGGTAGGACAAAACAGTAGTATTGGTGACGATAAAGGTACAACCTTAGAGTCTTTTGTACATGACTCTAACGCAACTTTAGATGAATTTGTTGAAGTGATCATCAATACCAGCAAACAAAGCCTTGAAACAATGGTGTTTACCGATGAAATGGTTAAGCAGTTTGATGGCATTTTTAATTTGTTGGCCCAAGTTGAAAATTTAGCCAGTCAAACGAATTTATTAGCCTTAAATGCTGCAATAGAAGCAGCTCGTGCTGGTGATGCGGGGCGCGGTTTTGCTGTCGTTGCCAATGAGGTTCGGTCATTGTCGGTTAATTCAACTGAGTTGAATGAAGATATTCGCAAAGAAATTAATCAAGCAAAAATTATTATTGCTAAACTGAGAGAATCAGTTGAAGTGATGGCTTCTGCTGATATGACCTCAACACTGAGGGCAAAAGATAATGTCGGTGTTATGATGAAACACGTTAAAGACATAAATCGACAGACCAGTGCTGGTGTTGAAAAATTATCAATGATCAGCCCTAAAATTAATGAGGCAGTATCAATTGGTGTGCGTTCGCTGCAATTTGAAGATTTAACTTTTCAAGCATTAAATTCGTTAAAAAAAGAATTTAATAGCATTAAAGTTCTTAGTGAACAATTTGATCAATTTAAACACTTAAACTTTAAAGATGATGCCCAACAGTTAAAACAAATAATTGAAAAATCTAAAAATATTCAGCAAACAATTCATAGTGCAAATGAAAATCGAACGGTAATGCAATCATCTATGGATGAAGGTGAGATCGAATTATTTTAACTAGAAAATATTGAAAAAATAAAGGACAATTTATCATGTCAATTAACCGATTGATTTCTGAAGAAAATAATCAAGTAACGATTATTATCGAAAATAAATTTGATTTTTCACTCCATCAACACTTCAGAGATACTTATGCTCATTGTGACAAAGCGAACAGTACTTTTGTTCTCGATTTAAGTAAAACAGATTATATGGACAGCTCTGCCTTAGGGATGATTTTATTACTCAAAGATCATGCTGATAGTATCAAAGGCAAAGTTATTATTCGTAAACCTAGTGATGTTGTTTACAAAATATTAGAAATTGCCCAGTTTCATCGTTTAATGACGATAGAGCATTAATTGATGATAAATAAGCTATTAACAGCGGATAGTAAATTAGCGTTAGTGGTTGATGACTCGAAAATGCAATGCATGATGCTGTCGGTTTTACTCAAGGAAGAAGGTTATCGTGTTATTACTGCCCATAATGGTGCTAGCGGAGTGGCAGAATACATAAATCATCAACCTGATTTGGTTTTAATGGATATTAATATGCCGGTGATGAATGGTTATGAAGCGGCACGACAAATTAAAAAATTATCTCACGGCAAATTAGCACCGTTAATCTTTATTACGAGTTTAGATAATGATAAAGCATTTATAGACAGTGTTGATGCCGGTGGTGACAGTATTTTAGTTAGACCTTTTACCCCCGCTGTATTTAAAGCAAAAATTAAGTCGATTCAACGTATTGGTGATTTGTATTGCCAAGTTAAAAGTTTACAGCAAGAGCAGCAAAAAGATGAAGAATTAGCAGAGCAGTTACTCTCTAGTGTTATTGGTGCGAGAAATTATGCCTTAGATCGAATTGGTATCGTGAAAAGAGCGGCAGCATTATTTAGTGGTGATATTCAATTGTCGGTATTATGCCCTAATGGTGATGTTAATGTGTTATTGGGCGACTTTACTGGTCATGGCTTACGATCTTCCATTGGGGCAATTCCGCTGGCAGAAACATTTCGAACGATGACTAAAAAGGGGTTCTCTCTCTTTGAAATAATTAAACAAATCAATTATCAACTATATGATTTATTGCCGACTAATCTTTTTTTAGCTGCAGCTTTCGTGTGTGTTTCAAGTCAGCATAAATTGGCTTATGTGTTTAATGCTGGTTTACCTGATGCTTTTGTTTTTGATGGCCAAGCACAAATAAAGCAGCAAATAAAATCTCAACATCCGCCTATTGGTGTAATGCCTGAATTATTAGCTGATAGCAGAGTAGAACTGGTTTCTATTGCTGAAGATGATCGTATTATATTAATTAGTGATGGCGTTATTGAAGCGAGAAATAATCAAGATGAAATGTATGGTACAGAGCGTTTTATTGATGCGGTAACAGCGAGTGATTTCACACAGAACCTTGCGGTGATCATCATGCAAAGTGTTAATGATTTTTGTCAATATACCCCACAAGAAGATGATATTTCTATTATTGATGTTCCTTGTGGCGGTTGGCAAGAAACCATGCGTAATGAAATAGTCAGCAAAGAAAATGAATTATTTAGCGTGGTTGACTACCATGATTTAGCAACATCAACACCAGTTTGGCACTGGCAACTATCGTTAATGGGGTCACGATTAGCTAAAGTGAATCCTATACCTATGGCGATGAACCAAATACAAGATATTGAAGGCGCCGGTGAACACTGGCATAACTTATACACTATTTTAACGGAGCTTTTTATTAATGCTTTAGATCACGGTGTATTAGGGCTGGATTCAACGTTGAAAAATTCAGCACAGGGTTTTGCCCAGTAT
>CAZVPC010000031.1:0-19708 GCA_964629005.1 uncultured Pseudoalteromonadaceae bacterium
AGTTGGTGATTTTAACAAGTAGAAATGAGCACATATTTAGTGAGATTGGTATTAAACTCATCATGGCTTTATAAAATTTATATTGAGGATTTATGTCCAAACATTTTTTTACTTCTGAATCGGTATCAGAAGGTCATCCAGATAAAATAGCGGATCAAATTTCAGATGCGGTGCTCGACGCTATTATTGCCAAAGACAAACATGCTCGTGTCGCTTGCGAAACCATGGTTAAAACAGGCGTAGCTATTATTTCAGGGGAAGTTTCAACCACCGCTTGGGTTGATTTAGAAAAAATCACCCGTGATGTCATCAGTAGCATTGGTTATACCTCATCAGATGTTGGTTTTGACGGTGAAACTTGCGGTATTATGAATTTAATTGGCCAACAATCACCTGAAATAGCACAAGGGGTAGATCGAGTAAAACCAGAAGATCAAGGCGCCGGTGATCAGGGCTTAATGTTTGGTTATGCCACCAATGAAACCGAAACATTAATGCCCGCCCCCTTATACTATTCACACCGTCTGGTTGAACGTCAAGCAGAAGCGCGTAAATCAGGTATTTTGCCGTGGTTACGTCCGGATGCTAAATCGCAAGTGACTTTTATTTATGAAGATGACAAACCTGTTGCCATTGATACCGTCGTGTTATCAACCCAACATAACCCTGAAATAAAACAACAAGATTTATATCAGGCGGTAATGGAAAATATTATTAAACATACTTTGCCTGCCGAATTATTAACGCCAAACACTAAATATCATATCAACCCAACAGGTCGTTTTGTTATTGGTGGCCCCGTTGGCGATTGTGGCTTAACTGGTCGTAAAATTATTGTTGATACCTACGGCGGCATGGCGCGGCATGGTGGCGGCGCTTTTTCAGGTAAAGATCCATCAAAAGTTGACCGCAGTGCGGCTTATGCAGGTAGATATGTAGCGAAAAATATTGTTGCCGCAGGTCTAGCTGATCGCTGTGAAATTCAAGTTTCTTATGCCATTGGTGTAGCTGAGCCAACGTCAATTTCAATTGATACCTTTGGTACAGGTAAAATTAGTGAAGAAAAATTAGTTACCCTCGTACGAGAACATTTTGATCTACGCCCTTATGGCATCACCAAAATGCTCGATTTATTACACCCAATGTACCAACAAACCGCCGCTTACGGACACTTTGGCCGTGAACCTTTTGAAATGACGGTAGGTGACGATACCTTTACCGCCTTTAGTTGGGAAAAAACCGATAAAGCCGACGATTTACGTCAAGCGGCAGGTTTATCCTGATTCAGCAATTTAACCAGCAACTGCAAGTTGATACCAACGACTTGCATTTAAATAACAAACTAACTGGTATTGTTGTTTGCTCAGCTCTAATTGTTGATAACTTTGCCATAGCTGTTGGTAGCTCTTACTCAAGCTACACAATGGAAAATTACTCGCTAACATCACTCGATGATCACCAAAAATAGCCAAACAATGTTGCACTATGGTTTTTATCCAAACTAGCGAATAGTTTCTTGACACCATTTCCCAACCTGAGCATTTTAGCGCACAGTTTTGGAATAAACTAAGCTGCTCTAAGCCATTTAACCAACAGTGATGTGCCGTCTTATTTAACGGCGGTATACCCGCGTGATTAATAATAATTTTAAGGGTAGGTATTACCCGTAAAACTTCCTTCAAGGCTGCAATAGCCAAACTATCTGTCAGTGACATTTGTACTTCAAATAAAAAATTTAACGCCGCTAATTGGGCTAAATTATTTACAACCGTGGCGTTAGACAATATCTCAACAGCAAGATCATCTAAAATATAACGGCAGCCGACCACCGAATGATACTGTTGTAAATTTTTGAGTTGTTGCTTAAATTCTGTTTTAGACAATAAAATATCAACAAAAGCGACACAACGAAATGGTAGTGAATTATTTTGCTGTAAATGTTTAGACTCGACAAAAGCAATTTCTCGCCACGGTTGATTATTGTTAAAGCCCGCTTCTATATGCACAAATCCGGCTAATTCAAAACCATTATTTAAGATCAAATCTTGTTCACAAAAATTTTTAGCAATTCGTTGTTTATCTGGCCAAAATGGTGGCTTTTCAGCTTTCAACCAAAAATAATCTCCCTGCTCAAGTGCAAAGAAATGTAGGTGGGGATCGATAATTTTCATAACGGCTGTAAAAAGATCATTGGCAAGTGTAACCACCATCAATAACCTGTAAACTGCCGGTAATAAATTTCGCCTTATCTGAAGCTAAAAACAACACCAACTCGGCGACTTCCTCGGGTTGACCTAATCGACCTAAAGGTTGTAACTGTGCTTCTTGTTGATGAATAAGTGATTTATCGGCTCCTGTTCGTTGGCAATAGTCAGTAATTGCCTGATGATATAATGGCGTTTCAATGGTACCGGGACAAACCGCATTGGCTCGAATATTAAATTGCGCATAGTCGAGTGCGGTAGTTTTTGCTATTGAGGCTAACGCGGCTTTACTAAGGTTATAAGCAAAGGAGTTATGTTTTGCCACTAACGCTTGATCTGACGAGATTAAAATAATAGCGCCGTCTCGATTAGTTTTCATGTTTGGCAATACACTTTTAATCGCTGAAAATGCCCCTTTCACATTAAGGTTTAACACCTTATCAAAATCTGTTATCGAGGTATTTTCAATCGTTGCAGAAAAATGAACGCCAGCACTAATAACTAACACATCAATAGCAAACTTATCAGCAATATCAGTAATTATTTGCTCAACTTGGCGATGGTTGGTGATATCACAGTGACAATAATTGCCAACCGCACTAGCTTGGATGTCTAAATTAAATACACGATAATTTGCAGCGATAAATTTTTTAACAATACTTAAACCAATGCCCGAACTACCGCCCGTAACAATCGCGGTTTTATTTGTTTTTTTTGTCATTGACGAACCTTTAAAATATTGTACTTAACTACTATTATGTAACGTTATAAAATCAGCTTTCAAGTAAAAATTGTATCTAGGGTATATACTTACTCCTACAATGCCATAATTTGAAATAAAATGAGAACATTAAATGGTAAAAGCTAAAGATGAGATCATCACGCAAGCAGAACTTGATAAGTTATTAATGTTAAATGAATTTATTGATCAAACTAACGAAAAATCTTTGTTACATGAACTTAAACAGGCTATCTTAGATTCAGGAAAATTGGAGCTTGCTCAATGGTTAGCCTTGCGCGAACAATTACATGAAATTGAAAGTTTGATCCCGCATATTGATTTAATTATTAAGCTGAAAAAAGAAGATAAGTAAGTTAAAATCAACGCATTAATAATGATAGAGATTTTTCAATGAAAGTATGTGGCGTAGAACTAAAAGGCAATGAGGCCATTATTTGTTTAATCGTATCTGAAAATGGTATGTACGACATTCCGCAGTTACGTGTTCAAAAAATCGCGCTCAGTAATGCTGGCGATGCTGAAGAAGTGCGCAAATTTCAATTTACCTTCGAAAAGCTGATCGAAGATTATAAAATTGATCAAGTGGTTATTAAAGGTAGAGCTTTAAAAGGTAAATTTGCCGGCGGTCCGATAGGTTTTAAATTAGAAGCCGCAATTCAGCTTATTGCTGACTTAAACGTAGAAATACTGGCATCAAGCTTTATAAAAACCACGTTAGGCAAAAGTCAATTAACAATAGATTTTAGAGATACTGGCTTGAAAAATTTTCAAGAAACTGCTTTTACCTGTGCATTTGCCTACCTAGAAAGTTTAACGCAAAAAAAAGAATCGACGTTTAGTCCTTATGAAAAACATCAATAAGTGAAATAAAATGGCGAATATGCGTGTCTACTATTATCTAACGATCATGTTGTAGGTGAGATTATGTGTAGTACTCCAAGACCAAAACGAAATTTTAAAGCCGGTGGTGCGCGCGCTGCTAGCGGTAGCATTCTGTCAGGATTAAGTGCTGATACTCGGGCTGCATTTGTTAAACGCGCTAATATGGCCGATGAACGTCGCTATCAATTAAACCAACAAACTAAAACCAACCAACATGCGGTGCGTCATGTAAACAGAGCATTTTTGCCGAAAAACAAACCCTCGCAACAAACTAATAAAAACTGGCGTTACTGGCTAATTGATGCAAGCATTTCAGAACTATTTATAATGCTCTTTTGGGGCAAAGCTTATTAAGCAACAATTAGCTAAAATCTACAGCCAAATTAAATGTTTTTAAGGGAACAAAACTATTAATAAAAAGATGCGCTTTGATCATGAATTGCCCAAACGTCCTAAAACAGACATTTTGAATGTGGCATTTGTATATGCTCATGTATGTGATCAATGACTAATTATATTTCAGATATTCGCATTGCCGCTATAGCAACCAATCCGGTTGTAAAGTTTTTCGGACCTTTTTTAGATCGAATAATTGGTTTAAATAAGTTACAAACACTTTATCGTGATCACCAGCTTTCAGGTTTAGATAAACAAAAATTTTCAAAAAAAATACTCGAAGTTTTAGGTGTAAAGATAACGGGTGGCGAAAATATTCTCGCTAAAATTCCTAAATCAGGCCGATTTATTGTCGTCTGCAATCATCCTTATGGCATGATTGAAGGATTGATCATTGCCAATTTACTTTTTAGCAAACGAAACGACACCAAAATAATGGCCAATATTGGCTTGCAAGTTTTTAAAGAAATTAAAGACTATTTTATTTTTGCCAATCCATTAAAACCCAAATCTCCGATTAATAGTTTTGCAATTAAACAGTGCTTTGAACATTTAGAAAAAGACGGCTTATTGGTATTATTTCCGGCGGGTCGAGTTTCTTTTTATCAAGCAGATAAACAGCGGATCAGCGATGGTCAGTGGAACCGTTTAAGCATTCAATTAATGAAAAAAACCGCAACACCAGTGCTACCCGTATTTATTTCAGGCACCAATAGCCGCTTGTTTCATCGACTCGGACGAATATATTACCGTTTTCGATTATTAATGCTCGCTAGAGAATTGATAAAACTGGATAACCATACTATAAATTTATTAGCAAACAACATCTTAGAGCCTAAACTAATCAACGAATTTAGCGATAAAAACACCATGAATGACTTTGTACGCCTACAGTGCTATTTAAATGATCAAAAATATTTTCTCCCTTGGCGAGAAGTTGAACAGCGAACGCCTTTTAAAGAAATTATTTCACCGACTGATAAAACCGAAATGAATACTGAGCTTGCTAACTTACCTAAGAAGCAACACTTGTTAACGTATCGAAATTTTGGCGTATATTATGCCTATCAACAGCAAACACCAGCTTGTGTACGAGAGATCACCCGCTTACGAGAAGTCACCTTTCGGCAATTAAACGAAGGCAGTGGTGAACCTTGTGATAGTGATAATTTTGATGCTACTTATATGCATTTATTTGTTTACGATCATCACGAAAATGAGATCATTGGTGCTTATCGGATCGGTCTCACCGATCAATTATTAAAGACTGGCAACAAATCGCCTTTATATTTATCTCAAATGTTTGATTTTTCATCTGATTTCATCAATCAAACACAACCTTGTATGGAAATGGGACGCTCATTTATTGTAGCGGCACACCAGAATAGTTTTCATGGCTTATTGTTATTGTGGAAGGGGATCGGTGCCTTTGTTTGTCAAAATCCACAATATAGAACCCTCTATGGTACGGTGTCACTAAGCAAATTATATGATCCTCGTTCAGTGAGTTTGATTAACGAAATCATGGTAACAGATCCAGCAGGCGTACAGCCAAGAACAAGGTTTAAAAGCAGTCTTCACCCTGAATTAATAGAATTTTTAACAAAAAACAATATCGATCTTACTCAACTTTCTGCTCTCGTTAAAGGGGTAGAACAAGATGAAAAAGATATTCCAATATTACTTAAACAATACCACAAACTCGGCGCTGTATTTCATTGTCTTGGTATTGATAGCAATTTTAATGATACTCCAGGACTATTACTCAGTGTCGATTTACCTAACGCACCTGAAAAACTACTTAAACTCTATTTAGGCTCAGCCAGAGTGGCCTATTTACAGCATCAAAGTTAAGTAATGTTGCTGCCAATAGTCGTTGAATAATGTTTGTTTTCAACATTATCGTAATAATTAAACTGAATGTTATTACCGACGCAAATATGACTCATACTAACGGTTTTGGCATCAAAACGCAGCATGTTAACCGAATATTTCCCTTCTGTTTCTTGTGATAAATGAAAGGCTTTAAATTGTTCACTGGTGGCATTAAGAGGACAAATAAGTTGCTTAAACCTATCTTGACGTTTTTTTTCAACATACTCAAAGTCAACCCCCGACGAGGTAAACGGTTGCTGCTTATCGGTTAAACTCAAATTTACACCATCCCATTGATACAGCTTAAATTTACCGGTTTTTTTTGATAAATTGTCAGGAAAAATTCCTAATTGAAATGGCTGATAAACACTTAAGTCCATGTTTTGCAATTGCTGTTCAACACTATATTTTTGTTGTGACAAGACAACTTGCTTTAATGTTTTCATTAAGGCAGGGATCAGTTGTCCACGACTAACAAAATCTTGCGCAATATCAGTTTGACATGCTTGATAAAAATTTAACAAGGCTAATGACAAACCACTTTGATGCACAGCCAACCAGGTGCCTTGTCCTTGCGGATCAACAGGAAATATAGCGTGATATTCTGAATAGTATTGAGGGGCTATCGCGATGGGACGTTGGTGTTGCTCATCACGATTAAAAAACAGCTCGTAACCATTGCTGGTTAGCAAATAAGATAATGTACACATAATTTAGTTATTATGATTGTGCTTGCGAACGTAAATACGTTGCGGTTGCCGGCGCAATACCAAAATATTGCGGTAAAGGCTGCTGTTGATGTAATGAAATTTGTGCGATCATTGCATAATGATGTACCGCATGACTTGCGGCAAAAACAAGTTCGCGAGCAACCGTCGTATTAACAGTTTCAACGTGACAACTAGATACTGAAATTTCGGTTGATAACGTCACTTGTTGCGTTAAATTTTCGATAGTTAATTGTTGTAACCAAGTTGAAATTTCAGTTAATTTGTTGAATGCCATTGCCGGATCATTTTCAATATTTCCGCCTCGCGATCTAAGATCATAATCGATGTGATGATGTTCTGAACCTGAAATAATCGCTTGATAATGATCAATAATATGACGGATATGAGCGCCAGCAGAGCTAATAAAATTAGGAGCAATAATTTCATTATAATGGTGAGTTGAAACGGTCTTCAAGTAATTTTTACCTTGTGTTAACACTTCTAACTGACTGTTTATCATTGTATTCATTGACCTTAGTTGATTATTATTAACTCGTTAAATATGTTCTAAAAAATTAAAAGTTTTGTTCGAACTGGCTAAGACAAACTAACTTACCAGCATAATAGACCCGATATAATAAAAATTTATTACATCTTTGTGGCGAAGTACTTCAAAATGGCTCTGCTGTAGTTAGGTTTTGTCTAGAAAAAAAACTGAACCGCGCGCTTTGCGAAAATAAATCCCCTTACACAAAAAATCCCCTAGTTCCTGCGCTCTGCGTGAGAACGAGTTAAAACTACAAAGATTATAGCCATAGACTAACTAAAAAAAATCAACTTCGCCAGAGACTTGCTTAGTTAATCGCAATTGATCATCACATTTTATTTTCAATCGGCTTAGCTGTTGTCGGATCAATTCTATCAAGTGATGAGCCTTGATAGCCATTCACTAATAATTTAACCACCGCGTCACCATATTGTTCAAACCAGAAATCACCTAATGCTCTTAAACGGTTAATATTTGTATTACTAATATCGTCCATGGCATCGTCGGGAGGGTTAGGCAAACCTTTCTGTTTCATTAATTTAGCATTAACACGAATGTATTTACCTTGGCTCATTAACGCTAAACATTGATAAGCAACTATACGTTCATCAGAAAGCACCTCGGTAATATTTCCTTTCGTTAACCATTGTAAGCCACCCCATTTTTGCGATGCGGGACCGTTAATTTTTCGTGTCATAAAACCGGTACCAATAGAAAGTACTCTAAGGTTATCTAAAGGGAGTTGATGCCAAATTTTTCTCGCTTCAGCAATAGCACACATGGTTGGGTTATTCGCGACAACCCCACCATCAATAAGCCAATTATCTTCGTCGCTGGGTGGAAAGCTAATGTTTTTTGTTGGAAAAAAAGTCGGTGCCGCACTCGATGCATCGCCTGCTTGAGCAGAAAGTAGCTGTAAATGATCCGCTTTAGTTGATTTTATCACCACAGGTTTGCGTCTTTCAATATCATAGGTAATAACGAGTAGATGTTTTCCTTGGCTTACATCTCCAATTTTGGCTAATTTAAAGGTGTTTTGTAAAAGCGTTGTTTTGCCACGCGCTTCGTATTTAGGGGCATTTATACCATCAATTTCAAACAACCCTTTATTTTCAGTGAAAATTCTCTCAGCATTTTTGAAATTATAAAGCTCATTAATAGCGGCAATACTCATGTTAGTCGTTGCCAATGCCAAAGCAATAATGCTGCCGGTGCTGGTACCCGCATAAAAATCGACACAATCTCGAATTGATTTCTGCTGTTCTGCTTGTAATTTTTGTTCTATTAAAAACAGAAATTGTGCACTGGCGGCACCACGAATACCGCCACCGTCTAATGATAAAATAAGTTTAGACATAAATTACTCCTTTAATTTTTCTGCTACCGCTTAAATTAGCTCAACCACAATTAATTTCGCTGATGGGGTATTTGCCAATTTTGTTCATGCCCCAATGGCACAATTCCATACGGATTAATGGCTAGATGACTCGCATAATAATGACGTTTAATATGAGCCATGTTAACGGTTTGTGCAATATTAGGCAGTTGATATAATTCCAACATATATTGATAGAGATGAGTGAAATCTTTCAATAATCTCACATTACATTTAAAGTGCGTATGATAAACGGCATCGAAGCGGATCAACGTAGTCCATAACCGCCAATCGGCTTCGGTTAAGTGCTCGGCAACTAAATATCGTTGCTGTGATAATCGCTCTTCAATAAACGCCAGTGCAGCAAATAATTTTTCACAATTTTTTTCATAAACCGTTTGCGTGGTGGCAAAACCTGTTTTGTAAACGCCATTATTAATATTATGATAAACAAAATCATTAATTTCATCGATCTCGCTACGTAATTTATCTGGGTAATAATCACTCTGCTCGCCTGTTAAATCATTAAATGCTGAATTAAATATGCGAATTATTTCATGTGACTCATTGTTAACTATTGTCTTTGTTTTTTTATCCCATAAAACAGGCACGGTTATATTACCTTGATAGTCTTCGACACAAGCAAAGTAACGCTCAGAGAGAAAATCACTATGGTACAACTCATCACCTGTGGTGCCGTACAACTTGGCGGATTGTTGATCATGCTTAAAAGACCAACCTTGCTCTAACATATCAGGGTGAACCACATTAACCGTAATATAGTCTGCAAGTCCTTTTAGTTGCCGAAAAACTAACGTGCGGTGCGCCCACGGACAGGCTAGTGAAACGTAAAGGTGATAACGATTTTTTTCCGCTTTAAAGCCCCCTTGCCCGCTAATGCCAGCACTACCATCAGGGGTGATCCAATGGCGAAATTGAGAATCTTTACGGCGGTACTCACCCTCTTCAATACTGCTTTTCCAGCTCGATTTCAATTTACTCATAATATGTATCCCTTACTGTGATCAACCTATCTGTGCACTTAGCTTAGTATAGCTTAGCTTATAATAATTCAAAACGCAGAAGTCATATTTTAAATGTGGTATGAGTATAAATAACAGGTATAATTTCTTTCCATAAGCTGCCAGTAGGCTAATATTTTTCAGGGTTAATAGCTAATGTCGTTATTTAATTTATTTGTTATTTTAGGAACTACCGCCTCGGGCAAAACCAGTTTAGCCGTGAAAATTGCTCGTCAACTTAATGGCGAAATAATTTCAGCCGACTCACGACAAGTATACCGAGGTTTAGATATTGGCAGCGGCAAAGATCTTGATGAATATCAAGAAATACCTCACCACTTAATTGATATTGTTGATCCCGGCTATGAATTTAGTGTTTTTGATTTTCAACAACACTTTGTTGATGCCTTTGACCATATCAATAAACGTAATAAGTTGGCGATAATGGCAGGAGGTTCGGCACTTTATGTCGATTCCATCTTAAAAGGGTATCGATTGGTTGAAGTTCCTGTCAACAAAATACTTCGGCAAGAACTTGAACTTTTAGACCAAGAAAAACTAACCGAACGCCTATTAACCTTAAAACCTAAACAACACAACACCACCGACTTACTGGATCGTAATCGTCTTATTCGAGCAATAGAAATAGCTCATGGAGAGCAAGCAGTTCAACAAACACTACCGCCTTTTCCTGTATTAAACCCTTATATAATGGCAATAAAATGGCAACGAGATGTGGTTCGTCAGCGCATTACAAAAAGGCTGATTGAACGCTTTGATCATGGTTTAATTGAAGAGGTTGAACACTTACATCAACAAGGAGTAAGTTGGGAAACCTTAAATTTCTATGGCTTAGAATATCGCTTTATTGCTCAATTTCTGCAAGGCCAACTCAATCGTAATGACATGTTTCAAAAGCTCAATGCCGCCATCCATCAATTTGCGAAAAAACAAGATACTTGGTTAAGACGATTAGAAAGAAATGGCTTTAAAATTCATTGGTTAGAGGGCAACAAAGATACGTTCAGCCAAGCAATGCTAAATATCGCAAAAATGAGCTAACTACGTCTCAATGTTTTATAACCGATTTGACTTGTATTTTTACATACGTATTCATCCACCCAAATATTGCTGACATGTTATTTTACTGGCTTACTTTATAGGGATATTTCTATGCAAAATCCGTTCGCCACTGATAAAATTATATCATCATTATTTATTATCTTAAGTTTGTTAAACCTCTTTGCTTGCGATGCTGAGCAGGGTAGGTCTTTAGTTGCATCGGCTGAGATTAAGGATCAACAACAAGTAATTAATAATACACACTTAAATAAACAACAAAACAAGCAATTAAGCACGTTGGTAACAGCAAGTAGTGTTGATAAAAATCCACAAGACTTACGTGAATATCAAGCATTTACGTTAGACAATGGATTAGAAGTGGTAGTGATTTCAGACGCTAAGTTGGCTGAGTCTTCGGCGGCTATCAGTGTTGGTGTGGGTATGTTTCAAGATCCCGATGAATTTCAAGGGTTGGCACATTATTTAGAGCATATGTTGTGGCAGAGCTCTAAAAAGTATCCTGAAGTTGATGCGTTACAAAAATTAATAGCAAAAACGAATGGCTCAACTAATGCTTTTACCAATTTACAACAAACGCAATATTTTTTCTCAACCACACCTCAAAGTTTTGAATTAGCGTTAGATATGCTCAGTGCCGCCATAACTGAGCCTTTGTTAGATCCAGTAATTTGCTGAATTACGCACTAAAAAACAAATGGCTTATCATGTTGCTAGTTTAACCAATAATGTTCATCAGTATCCTTTTATTGCTTTATTTTTACAAAGTGGAAACTCTACGTTGCCACAAATAAAACAAGCTTTTAATGATTTTTTACCTGTTTTTTTGCAACAACTAGAGCTGTTACCTGAGTCGGTAATAGAGCAACTGAAAACCGGTACTTTAGCGCAATTAACCAAAGCTCCCGAAAATATATATGTAGAAGCAAATGATTATATTGCTGATTGGTTTAATAATAAAATGCACTTTGATAGTAAAGCAAAACGTATTGCGGCAATAAAAGCGACTAATAAACGTGAGCTTATTAACTTATATAAATTAATGTTTTTAGCAAATAATTCCCTAACTGATAAAAATCAACACCTGTTAATTCAAGTTAAAGGTAGTGCGTTTGCACAGAGCGATTTTTATCACCGTAAAAGCTCCTTTGCTAACACCATCACCCTGAAAAAAGAAGAAAAAACCGATGATTAAACGCTGTCGTTATTTAACACTATTATTAATTTTTATCACTTTTAGCAATGTTGCCGCGAGCAGTGAAATAAATTTGTTTGAGCAAGCAGCCAGTGGCGGTATTACTGTAGTGGTGATCATGTTGTTATCTTTGATCGCTGGAGCTGTGACCATAGAGCGATTTTCTCGCTTTACTCGTAAAGTGGTTGTTCCTGACGGTTTAATGAGCAAAGCACAAGCTCTTTGGTCGAGTGAAACTAATGACAAATTACTGCAAGAATTTTCACAGCAAAATTCAACGTTAGGGCGCATATTGTTATTTATGGTTAAACATCGTCAACATTCTAGAGATATTGTTTCAACGGGTGCTGGTGACATTGCCTCAATGGAGTTACGAATTCACCAACAAAAACTTTATCCGTTAGCTGTTGTTGCAACTATTACCCCAATTTTAGGCTTGTTAGGCACAGTGTTTGGCATGATAGAAGCATTTCATGTGGTCGCTTATTCAGGAGAATTAGGCAACCCCGCGCTACTTGCTGAGGGTATTTCTAAAGCATTAACCACCACTGCGGCGGGGTTATTGGTGGCATTGCCGTCGTTAGGTTTACACCATTATTTTAAAAATCGCACGGTAATGTACGGCTTGATGTTAGAAGAACAAGTTAATGAATTATTAAGCCAATGGTTTGATCATACTGCGGTTGAACTAAAAACAAACGCTGAACTAACCAGCACTGAGTTATCAGATGAGAGTTGATCTTGGTGAGCAAGAGCAAATTGAAATTGGCTTTGCGCCGTTAATTGATTGTATCTTTTTATTATTGATCTTTTTTTTGGTGGCAACGTCTTTTAAGCACCAAGAAAATAATAAAGAAGAGCAAGAATTACCAATTGAATTACCGATTTCTGCTGCCTCTTTTGATTGGAGTAGCACCGAAGCCGCACCATTTATTATCGGTGTCGATCAGCAAGGTATTTTCTTTGTCGACAATAAACAGATCTCAACTCAGGATTTGCATCAACGATTATTGCTTGAAAAGCAAAGAAACCCAGAGCGTCGTATCCGAATCGATGGTGATAAATTAACCGCTTATCAAAATGTTGTGCATGTTTTAGATTTATGTCAATTTGCCGGTTTTACACGTATTGGTGTACACACGCGGAATTAATGTGGAGATCATCGAACTCAAGGTATGTATTCAACATATTAAACGTTACCCATTCATATACAGCTCGTTAGCAATACATTTATTGTTAATAAGTTTTTTGTACTATTTAGGACCGTATCAAATTACACAAGCTAAGCAGTTGGCGAACCAACAATTAGCAAAAAAATACGTTAGGCAGGCTTATCGTGTTGAAATGCAGCGCCGTGTTAATGATATACAAAACATTAAAAAATTAATTGAGCGCATTACTAAGCAACAAAGTTTAGAAAAATCTTTATTGGCTAGCAAAAATAGTAGCGTCGATAAAGCCGCTAAAAATGAAATGAGCCAAAAAATTACTGCCAAAAAATCGGCAAAACTAATGCAAGCCGAATTGCCAAAACCAGTACCTGATCCTATTTCGCAGCTGTATGAAAAATCACAAACACTGATAGCAGAAATAAGTAATATAAAACAAGTAAAACAGCTACAACAAGCCGAAAAATTAGCTGAGTTACTTGATATTCCTCTTGAAGAAGCACAACAAACGATTGCTAAAAAAACTATTGATGAGCATGTGCAAACAAGTAAAACCCTCAATAAATTAATCTCTAAAAGTGTTAGTTTGCAAGAAATGCAACAAGTGGTCGCCAAAAACCATGAACAAGCCAAAAAAATATTATTAAGCTTGTCTGCGCAATTACAAACGCAACAGTTTGGTCATAGTGTTGAATTAGAAAACTCTAGTTCAACGGTTAATGGCGCGGTAAATAAAAACAACCTGAGAGATCAAGAGTTAATGGCGCAAATACAACAGCAACTCAAACACGGTTTTACCCGTGGTAGCAGTGCCAATAATACAAATATTATCAATCGGGGCAGCAATAGCCAATATCGAAAATATAGTCAACTTAACCCAACAGTTAATTCCCCTTTAAAGGCGGAAAACTTTCTCTTTCCGGTGTTAGGGCGGATGATCAAAAGTGGTGGTCAAAAAGCAGATAAATTGTATGTTGATACCTGGTATATAGTAGGACCGTTTGAAAATCGCGGTAGTGATTATCGTGATGTGTTTAATCCGCCAGAGATTTTAGTTGACCTAAACGCACTTTATCCGGGAAAAGATAACAAAATTATCGCTTGGCAATTTTATCAAACTAGCAATTATCCCACGGTGCCAGATAATGCAGAAGGTGATGCTACTTATTACGGCTATACTGAACTTTATTTTGAGCAAGAAACAACGTTATGGGTAGGTTTAGGCTGTGATGATGATTGTAAACTTTGGCTTAATCAAGAATTGGTTTGGCGTAGTGGTGCGCAGTTTAAACCTTGGTATAACAACGGTGGCTTTAGCCGCTTATATACAAAAATAGCGCAGTGGGATCTTATTGAAAACTATCGCCGCATTACCTTTAAAAAAGGGGTGAATAAACTGTTATTTCGCTTAGACAATGGTTACGCCGATCTGTTTTTTGCCATGGTTATTATGCGTAATCCCTCATAATCGAGGCATTGTAGGCGTGATTTTTGCCTATAAGGATGTAGGTACTTAGGTTTTGTCTGGAACAAAAAACCTGTACCGCGCACTTTTCGGCGATAAATCCCCATCTACAAAATATTTCACAATCGATGCATAGCATTAGTTGACTTTAATTTAGCTTTTGCTAATATATGTTTTATTGATTGTTAATATTCTCAGGTGTTGCCTTGAACTATTCTAAAATTTTAAAATTTGTTATTGATAAACCGAAGTTTGTCTATGCTTTGCTGTTGTTGATGGTGGTGATTAGCGCAGCAATGATGCCAAGCCTACAGGTGGATACTGATCCAGAAAACATGCTCAGCAGCGAAAACCCAGAGCGAATTTTTCATAACCAAGTAAAGCATGACTTTTCAATGCGCGACATGATCGTGCTAGGTATTGTTGGCAAACAAAATATTTTCACACCAAAATCATTACAAATTGTAAAACAACTTACCGATCAAATCTTAACTATTGATGGTGTCATTAATGAAGACTTACTATCATTAAGTGTGGTTGACAACATTCGTCAAGAAGGAAAAGGCGGTATTCGTTTTGAATATTTAATGAAACAGGCACCAACTTCAAATAGCGCCAGTTTAGCTATTCAAAATGCGGTCAAACGCTTGCCAATGCTTAATAACACGCTAGTTTCTGGTGATGGTAAAGCTATTGCAATTTACGTACCCATTAAAGCAAAAGATATGAGTTACGCCATTGCTGAAAAAATTCGCGCATTTACCGCGAACTATAAAACTGATCTCGATTTCTACATTACCGGTTTACCCGTAGCAGAAGATCAATTCGGTTATGAAATGTTTGTACAAATGGGTATTGCCGCACCGTTAGCAGGTTTAGCTATTTTTATTTTATTATTCTATTTTTTCCGTAACATTCCGCTAATTATAGCCCCTATGGTGGTGGCAATGGCAACAGTGATCATTGTTATGGGCACCTTAATTGGCATGGGCTTTACCGTACATATTATGTCGTCAATGATCGCCATATTTTTGATGCCTATTGCCGTAGTCGACTCGGTACATATTCTGTCAGAATTTGCCGATCGTTTTAAAAAAGGTGACGATGCTAAGGCTGTTATTAAAGAAGTAATGAGCCATTTATATACGCCGATGTTATTTACTTCAATTACTTCAGCAGTCGGTTTTTATTCGTTGATCTTAACGCCAATTCCACCCGTTAAAATTTTTGGCGCCTTTATTGGTAGTGGTATTTTATTCGCTTTCGTTTTAACCATCACTTACATTCCGGCTTATATTTCTCGATTAAGCCCAAAAACATTAGAAAAATTACAAATTGCCGTAGCAAAAATGGAACAAAAAGGCTATTTAGCTAATGCGTTAGAAAAACTAGGTGGTTTTGCCAGTCGTAAAACCAAGTTGATTTTAATTGCTTTTATTGCTGTTTTTGCACTCAGTGTACAAGGGATCACCAAAATAGAAATTAATGACAACCCCATAAATTGGTTTAAAGCAGATCATGAAATTCGTATTGCTGATAAAGTGCTAAATGAACATTTTGCTGGTACTTATGATGCGTGGTTAGTTTTTTCTCGCCCAGAGCAACAAAACAAACCGTTGATCAATAAATTCAAACAATTGTGGCAACAAGCAAAACAACAAGGCATAGCGAGCAAGGCGATAGATAAATATCTTGCAAACCGGCAATCATCGACCAACACCACATTTTTTAGTGAACAACTATTAGTACAATTAGACGATTTAAGTTTTGCCGCTGATGATAAAAGCCAACCTTGGTTTAGCCAACTTTTTGATTTAGTGGAAAGCGCTCGCGCTAAAAAACAAGCGTTTATGGAACCCGCTTTATTAAATTGGTTAACTCAATTGCAAAAAAGTATGGTCGCGACCGGTTTGGTTGGCAAAGTTAATGGGCTAGCCGACATTGTTAGTACCGTAAATCGTGAATTACACTCAGGCGAAGATAAAGACTTTACCATTCCAAAAACAGCAAATGGTGTCGCACAAACCTTATTACAATACCAATCATCACATCGTCCGCAAGACTTGTGGCACTTTGTCAGTAAAGACTATCAAAAAACCTTGCTATGGGTACAATTAACCAGTGGTGATAATCAACACACGAGTAAAGTAGTGGCTTGGCTTGATGATTATGTTGCTAACAATCCTGCGCCGGTTGCCGTTAAATATCAGTGGGCAGGTAAATCTTACTTAAACATTGTTTGGCAAGACGCTATGGTTAACGGCATGTTAAAGAGTTTAATGTCTTCTTTTGTTGTAGTATTTTTAATGATGGTGATGCTATTTCGTTCACTTAAATATGGAATTTTGGCAATGTTACCTTTGTCTTTCACCATCACGTTTATCTATGGATTGATCGGTTGGTTTGGCAAAGCTTACGACATGCCTATTGCCGTGTTATCAGCACTCACCTTAGGCTTATCTATCGATTTTGCCATCCATTTTTTACAACGTGTGCGTGAATTAGAGAAAGAGTTAGGTAGTTTAACAAAAGTTTTAGTGCTGATGTTTCAAGAACCAAGTCGCGCTATTGCCCGTAATGCCATTGTCATTGCTATTGGTTTTACGCCGTTATTGTTATCACCGTTAATGCCTTATATTACCGTTGGATTCTTTTTAGCAACCATAATGGCGGTATCCGCTTTTGTTACACTGATCTTATTACCCGCATTATTAACAATTTTTACCCCTAAACCATCCGCTAACAAAACTATGGCAGGAGAATAAAATGAAATCACTTTTTAATTTATCACTAAAATACGCATTAACATTAAGCGCTACAATTTTAGCCTTTTCATCTGCACAGGCAGCATTGTTAACCGATCCCACAGAGATCATTAGTAAAGCTAATATCGCTTCATATTATTCTGCTGATGATGGTCGAGCTGAAGCACGAATGAAAATTGTTGATAGTAACGGCAACAAACAACTTCGCCAATTTACTATTTTAAGAAAAGATCATAGTGATCAAGGCGATCAAGATATGCTGGTATTCTTTTCTCGGCCCACTGATGTAAAAGGTACGGTATTTCGAGTTGAGAAAAAAGTAAATAGTGATGATAACCGCTGGTTGTATTTACCCGCATTAGATTTAGTTAAGCGTATTTCTGCAGGTGATAAACGTACTTCTTTTGTTGGCGCACATTATTTCTACGAAGATGTTTCAGGTCGAAATCCTAACGAAGATAACTTTACTTTACTCAATTCAAACAATGGTTTTTATACCTTAAAAGCGATCCCTAAAGATAAAAACAGTGTTGAATTTGCTTATTATATTGTCAAAATTGATCAAAACACTTTTTTACCCATGAAAGTTAGCTATTTTGATCAACAAAATAAAGAAACCCGTAGAATGGAAGTACTAAAAACCAAAGTGATCGATGGTTATACCACGGTAATGCACTCTAAAATAACTCAACTTTCAGACAATAGTTATACTGAAATGCAGTTTAGAAAAGTGAAATACAACTTAGGTTTACCTGATAGTATTTTTTCTGAACGTAGTTTACGTAATCCACCGAAAAAATGGCTGCGTTAATGAAAACTATGGTTTTAGCACTATTTTTATTAAGTGCTCCTATATTTGCAGCAACGCCCCCCGTTGAGGACTCTACACCACCCGTTGAGGACTCTACATGGTCAACAGAGCAAAAAGCTGATGAGTCATCAGATGATTGGGGAGACGACGACTGGAGTGATGAAACCTCGTCACCATGGCAATTTTCAGGATTTAGCGAAGCCGCTTTCGGACAATTTTTACAACAAAATATAGTCCACAGCAAACAAGCATTAAACGAATTAAGAACCCGTGTTGAATTAAATTATCAGCATGATTTATTTACCATTACGGCTAAAGGCGATTTACTTTATGACGGTGTTTTATCAGGACTAAGCTGGCAAACACGCGAGTTAAATATTGCTGGTAGCATTTTACCCAATTTAGATGTAAAAATTGGTCGACAAGTGTTGACTTGGGGAACCGGCGATTATTTATTTTTAAATGATTTATTTGCTAAAGACTGGCAATCTTTTTTTTCTGGCCGTGATGACGAATATTTAAAGGCACCATCAACAAGTGCCCGTTTTTCTTGGTATGTAAATAATTTTATCTTCGATTTTGCTTGGACACCAGAATTTACCCCAGATAATTACTTAAACGGTGAACGCTTTTCTTTTTATTCACCGCAAGCAGGATCTTTAGTGGCACCTGCCCAATATTTTAAGGTTAATCAAACTAAAAACGATCAATTCTCAGCTCGGATCGCCACCACACAAAATGATGTTGAATATGCGCTCTACGGATATAAAGGTTATTGGACAACACCTGTCGGTGTTAATGCCGCTGGTATTGCCTATTTTCCCAAACTAACGGTTTGGGGAGCAAGCGCTCGCTTACCTGTCGCAACTGGTTTTTTATCTGGCATTGCCAATGCTGAATTTTCGTTTTATCAAAGTAATGAAGATCGTGATGGCAGCAATCCGAATATCGCTAACGATCAATTCAAATTATTAATTGGTTACGAACAAGAGATAGCTAAAAGCTTAACCTTAGGCTTGCAATATTATCTCGAAAAAACATTAAATTATCAGGCCTATCTTGATAATAGTAATCAAGCTAAAAATACTTTAGTTGCTAAAAATAACAACCTGTTTACGGTGCGATTACGCTATAGCACCTTACAAGACAAATTAATTTGGTCGCTATTTAGTTTTTATTCGCCAACAAATAACGATGCTTATATAAAACCCTCGATCACTTATCGGGCCAATGATAGTTGGTCATATTCATTGGGAGCAAATATATTTCAAGGTAAAAATAACAGCACTTTTTTTGGCCAGTTAGAAAAAAACTCTAACGCGTGGTTTAGAGCGAGGTATCAGTTTTAACTACTTGAAATAAAAGAGGTACTGAATTTTGCAGGAAGAGATTTATCCCCGCTTATTTATGGAAATGCGCGGTACAGGTTTTTTGTTCCAGACAAAACCTAAGTACCTACATCCTTGTAGG
>CAZVPC010000032.1:0-7712 GCA_964629005.1 uncultured Pseudoalteromonadaceae bacterium
ATTGTTAAACTTTCAGCGTCACAAGAAGGAGATCATATTTTGCTTACTATCAAAGATGATGGTGCAGGTATGGATCCCGAAAAACTGAAAAATATTGCCATTGAACGCGGTGTATTAGACGCTGATTCTGCGGCAAGAATGCCAGATAAAGAAGCGTTTAGTTTGATTTTTGCCCCTGGTTTTTCTACTAAAACTGAAATTTCAGAAGTCTCAGGCCGTGGTGTTGGCATGGATGTGGTGAAAACTAAAATCACCCAGCTTAATGGTACCGTTAATATTGACTCAGAAATGGGTGTTGGTACGATATTAGAAATAAAAGTGCCCTTAACACTAGCGATATTGCCAACATTAATGGTCAATATTGGCAAACAAACCTTTGCCTTACCACTAGCTGGTGTGAATGAAATATTTCATCTTGATCTCACTAATACTAATATTGTTGATGGTCAATTGACTATTATTGTCAGAGAAAAAGCGATTCCCTTATTCTATTTAGATGAATGGTTGGTTAAGAATTTTAAAGGTAAAGCACGGGAAAAAGGTCATGTCGTTATTGTTCAATTGGGGACACAGCAAATAGGTTTTGTGGTTGATCGCTTAATTGGCCAAGAAGAAGTGGTTATTAAGCCTTTAGATCAATTGCTCCATGGTACTCCCGGTATGGCAGGTGCAACTATTACTAGTGATGGCGGGATTGCGTTGATCCTCGATGTACCCAGTATGTTGAAATATTATGCAAAAAAATCTTCCGTGCATAGAAAGTTACGTTCATAAAAGTTGAATATTTTGCAATAAAAAAGAGAAGTTTGATGGCGTATAAAGTTTTAGTAGTGGATGACTCTAGTTTTTTTCGGCGCCGACTTGCTGATATTTTAAATAAAGATATTAATCTTACCGTGATTGATGTTGCTGTTAATGGTCGTGAAGCGGTTGAAAAAGCAATAAAATTAAAGCCTGATGTTATTACCATGGATATTGAAATGCCAGTACTTAATGGTATTGATGCGGTTAAACAAATTATGGCTAAGGCACCAACAGCGGTGTTAATGTTTTCATCGTTAACTCATCAGGGCGCTAAAGCAACGTTAGATGCCTTAGATGCGGGGGCATTAGACTTTCTACCGAAAAAATTTAATGAAATAGCGAAAAATAGTGATGAAGCGGGTGCCTTGTTACGCCAACGAGTAAAACAACTTGCACGTAGACGCGGTATGGTTGCTCGTCAATTTAGCGCACAGTCTAGAGCAAATAAATCATCATTATCTCCTTTAGCATCATCAACGATGAGATCAAGAGCGACTACCAAGGTTGTACCAGTAGAAAATAAACCTAAAAATCAAACGTCTGCCATAGTTAAACGAGCTTCAGGTAAAAGCTACAAATTATTGGCGATTGGCACTTCAACTGGCGGGCCGGTAGCACTACAGAAGGTGTTAACTAAGATCCCCGCGAATTTTCCTTTACCTATTATTTTAGTACAACATATGCCTGCGGCATTTACTGAAGCATTTGCTAATCGCTTGAATACCATGTGTAAAATTAGCGTTAAGGAAGCGGCAGAAGGAGACGTACTAAAACCTGGTGTCGCATATTTGGCACCCGGCGGTCAGCAGATGATCATTGATGGTACGGAAAATGCTGCAAAACTAAAAGTGTTTGAAGATAACTCGCCACGAATTACCTACAAACCGAGTGTTGATATTAGTTTTGGCTCTGCCGCTAAAATATACGCAGGAAATGTGTTAGCAGTGATTTTGACAGGCATGGGCGCCGATGGTCGCGAGGGATCACGTATGTTAAAGAATAAAGGTGCTACAATTTGGTCACAAGACGAAGAGTCTTGTGTTGTTTATGGTATGCCGCAAGCGGTTACCGCTGCGGGTATTTCACAATTAGAAATATCATTGGCAGATATCGCCACTTCAATTATAAAGGAAGTTGATCATGGATAAGCTCAGTTTTGCTGGGCTTACGGTGGCATTACTCGCTATTTATTTTGGCTTTACCATCGAAGGTGGAGCTGTTGCTAAATTATTTGAGTTGCCCGCCTTTATTATTGTTTTTGGTGGCACACTGGGTGCGGTGATGTTGCAATCGTCAACGACTCAATTTTTTCATGCTTTTTCATTATTGAAATGGGTTTTTTATCCGCCAGTACATAATGTTGAGCAAGGTATTGAAGATATTGTTTTTTGGGCGGAAAAAGCACGCGAGTCTGGTTTTTTAGTGTTAGAAAGTATTGCGCTAGAAGAAACTGATGCTTATGTACAAAAAGGGTTGAATTTATTGGTTGATGGCGAAGAAATTGAAAATCTTCGGATCGCGCTAGAGTTAGAGTTAGATATTACCCGAGAACATAATTTGCGTTCAGCAGCAATATTTGAATCTATGGGCGGATATAGTCCAACGATAGGTATTTTAGGGGCGGTTCTTGGCCTTATTCAAGCTATGGGGCAGTTAACTAATCCTGAATTATTAGGCCAAGGTATTGCCACGGCGTTTATTGCGACCATTTACGGAGTTGGTTTTGCAAATTTGATTTATATTCCTATCGCTAATAAAGTTAGGGCTATTGTTCATAGTCAAAGTTTGTATCGTGAAATGATGATCGAGGGGTTAGTGTCGATAGCTAATGTTGAAAATCCAAGAGCGATTGAAAATAAGCTGTCTGCTTTTAGGTTGTAGCCATGAATTTAAATCGCTTACGTCATCGTCGCCATTCTGTTGAACACGATAATGTTGATCGTTGGTTAGTGTCGTATGCTGATTTTATGACCTTACTATTTGCCTTGTTTGTAGTGTTATATGCAATGGCGATGATCAATGAAAAAACCTTTGAGTCGGTAACAGAATCCTTGGGGCGAGTGTTTCAGGCTAATGACGAATTACCTAAAAATCGTGGTCATGGTGATGACATATTACCGGTTAATACCAGTAAAACCAGTAAACGTTTATATGGTAATGGTATTCTTGAAGACGCTGGGCCTGAACTGCTTGATGGTGAAAAACAGTTATCAAATATTGAAAATGCCAATGTGGGCACTAATTTATCTTCACTTGAAAAAAAATTACATACCGCGTTGTTTGACGTTGTAGAATCGGGCTATGCAAAATTACAAATCGATGGTGATTGGTTAGAAATAGAATTAAATAGCGCATTGTTATTTCCAAGTGGTTCTTCGTCAGCAACCAATTCAGCCAAAGCCATTATGTCAGTTATTTATGATGTTATTGGTGAAGTTAGTAACTATGTGCGGATCAGAGGTTATACTGATAATCAGCCGATTGACAATGAGATATTTTCTTCAAACTGGGCGTTGTCAGTTGCTAGAGCAACCGCTATTTTAGCTTTGCTGCAAAATATGGAATTGGATCCTGCACGCATGGCAATTGAAGGCTATGGCCAATATTCTCCTAATGCAGATAATAGTACGGCTCAAGGGCGAGCTCAAAATAGACGAGTCGTTATTGCAATATCTAAGTATGGCGTACAGCAAGCTAATTTGTTGCAAACACCGACCATAAGTGTCAAAGATGTTGCTGCCATTAAGCAAGCAGTTAATGCCTCTGGAAAATCAGATAACATTAAAATAATACGGCTTAAAAACGGTGGTTTGCGCATAACTACTCGTGATGGTAAAAAATCAGAAAGCAATAAATCAGAAAATAATAAATAGGATATTCTGTTGGTAATTTGGACTGTAGCAAATCAAAAAGGTGGAGTAGGAAAAACTACTACAACTATTTCTTTGGGAGGCTTGTTAGCAGAGCAAGGTTATAGGGTATTGTTAGTTGATACCGATCCTCATGCGTCGTTGAGTTACTATTTTGGCATCGAATCTGAAGATCTTGAGCTGAGCGTTTATGATCTATTTGTGCAAGTTTCCACCAAAGAGCAAATATTGCAAAGCCTTTGCCCAACAAAATATGAAAATATTGATATTTTACCCGCGGTAATGGGCTTAGCAACATTAGATCGCTCGCTTGGTACTAAAGGCGGTATGGGCTTAGTATTAAAAAAGGCAATGCAAAAGTTAACAGGTGAATATGATTATATATTAATGGATTGTCCCCCTGTTTTAGGGGTTTTGATGGTTAATGCTTTGGCTGCCTCTGAGCGTATTATAGTACCCGTACAAACAGAGTTTTTAGCTTTAAAAGGCTTAGAACGAATGATCAAAACCATGGAAATTATGCAAGGTGAACAGCAAAATTTATTTCGTTTTACTGTAGTACCAACGATGTTTGATAAACGTACAAAGGCTTCTTTGATGGCCTATCGAAAGTTACAAGAACTTTATCAAGACAATATTTGGTCAGGTGTGATCCCAATAGATACTAATTTTAGAAATGCTAGTCAAATTCAGCGAACACCTTCAGATTACTCAGCTTCAACGCGTGGTGTTAGCGCTTATCGCGCATTATTAAAACATTTGTTACAATTGCCGATTGAGAGTAATTAAATGTCAAAGTCATTATTAGCTAGTAAAAAAGTGATGAAAAATTACCTGTCTGAGTTGTTGACAGAGGAAACGGTTGCGGCTGTTGAAGTTCATAAAAAAGTGCAACGTAAAACGACCACCAAAGTTAAGGAACAAGGCTTAGAACAGTTATTGCAAAATGTTAGTGTCGCAAAAGAAACCAATAAACCTTTGCAACCAACGAGTAAAATTCCCACTGTTAAGCAACTTCCGGTTATTGAAAATAAACTTAAACAACCTGAAGATATTGTATTAACAACGGCTAAAGCAACCGGCAGTATTGTTGTTGAAAAAGAAAAAAATTACCGTCAGGGTAGTTTTCAAGCGCTGTTTTTCGACGTTGCAGGTTTAACCGTTGCGGTACCTTTGATTGAACTTGGTGGTATTCACAATGTTCAAAAAACAACACCGCTGATGGGAAAACCACCGTGGTTTAGCGGTGTCATGATTTATCGAGAAGAAAAAATTAACGTTGTTGATACCGCATTGTGGGTAATGCCAAAAAAATGTGATCAAAAGTTAAAAAATTCGCTAAACTATCAATATATTATTATGCTTAGTGATAGTGTTTGGGGATTGTCAGCAGAAAAATTAATTGATACCGTTACATTACAGCAAAATGATGTTAAATGGTTAGATGCTGCGAGTAAGAGGCCATGGCTTGCTGGGTTAGTAAAAGACAGAATGTGTGCTTTACTCGATGTTGCGTCACTGATCCGTTTATTAGATGAAGGCATGGGCAATTCGTAGACGCTTTCGATAAATTCAAAGCTAGCAGGTATCATATATTTGCTAGTATATTTTAAATAAATTGCTATTAAGATAAAGAGGCAAGTCGTATGTCTGATGAAAGACGCATTTCCAGTGATAAAATAGATCCAAATGATGAGGTTTTACAATGGGTTACCTTTAAACTAGAAACAGAAACCTATGGTATTAATGTAATGCAGGTACAAGAAGTTCTGCGTTATACCGAAATAGCACCTGTTCCGGGCGCACCAGATTACGTATTAGGCATTATTAATTTACGGGGAAACGTGGTCACAGTTATTGATACCCGATCTCGGTTTGGTTTAAATTCAAATGATATTACCGATAGTACTCGGATCGTCATCATTGAAGCTGAAAAACAAGTTATTGGCATTTTAGTCGACAGTGTTGCCGAGGTGGTTTACCTCAAAGCTTCTGAAATTGATGCAGCGCCAAATGTTGGTAATGATGAAAGTGCTAAGTTTATTCAAGGTGTGAGTAATCGTGATGGCGAATTATTAATTTTGGTGGACTTAGATCAATTATTAAGTGACGATGAATGGGATGAATTAAAACATTTTTAAATAGGATTTAGAATGTTCTAAAGGCTCACATTATGTCGTTATTTATAATTTTATCTTTACTGTGCTTTTTTTTGTTACTCGTTTTTTTAGGACGAAATTTATTTAGGCAAAATAAGCAAATAACGACATTACAAACCCAATTAGAAGAACAAGTTATTTGGTTACAGAGCTTGCAAAATGAACAGCAACAATGTTGTAAAAACATTACCGGTTATCAGCAAGAGCTCACGGAATTAAATTATTCAACTAAGCAGTCGGTGCAAACGTTGACGGAAAAACTGCAAAGTTTTATAAAGATAACCACTGTTTTACAAAATGAAGTAGAAATTTTAAGCAAACAACAACCAGAAGATAAGCTTTATTCTCGTGCATTAAAACTTGCTGCATTAGGCGCTGATCTTGAAGAAATATCACAAAGTTGTGAAATACCTCTCGCCGAAGCTGAAATGTTACTGGCGATTCATCAAAATAAAGTCCGTAGTGTTAATTCTAAATAATTGCGGTAAATTTTTTATAGTGTTAATAAGCTTACCTGTGCTAAAATCCTTTCCTTTTTTTGTCATTTTAAGTCGTATTCTCAAGGAAAATCGTTGAAACAGCCAAAAATTTTCACAGCTTTTGTCGGATTTAAGCAATTTTTAGTTATGTTATTTATTTTTGCATCGTTATTACTTTCAGGGTGTGCGACAACTCCGGCAGTTGATGATGCGAATGCTGATCCTAAAGATCCTTTTGAAACGATAAATCGTTCAATGTGGACGTTCAACTGGGATGTACTCGATAAAAACATCTTTAAACCTGCGGCACAAACTTATGCTGATCATACCCCTAAAGTAGTCAGAGCTGGGCTTTATAATATGGTGCTCAATTTAGATGAACCCTCCGCTGCTGTTGATAACTTGTTACAACTAAAATTTGCTGATGCCGCTAAATCAGCCACTCGCTTTGTGTTAAATTCAACTGTTGGTATTTTAGGTTTTTTTGACCCTGCGAGTCATCTTGGCTTGATCAGACGAGAAGAAGAATTTGGTGAAGTCATGGCTACTTATGGTGTCGGTGACGGGCCTTATCTGATGTTACCTGCCCTTGGGCCAAGTTCTGTGAGAGAAGAAGTTGGTGATTATATTGATCAACTTTACTGGCCATTAGCACTTATCGATTTTTGGCCAAATGTTTTAAGGTTAACCGTTAAAGGCTTGGAAATAAGGGCGCAATTGTCTGAGCAAGAAGGCTTAATTAATGACGCCATTGATCCTTATATTTTTGTTAAAAATGCTTATTTTCAAAATATGCGTTATCGCGTTTACGATGGTGAACTCCCTGTTGAAAATGACGATTCAGACGATGCTGAAATGGACTCATTTCTTGACGAATTAGATGGTTCGGATGAAATAGATCAGTAATTATTTTTTAAATAATAACAAGTTCTGCTAGCTAACTTATGCTGAGTTACCTATAATGTGCGCGGATTCGTTATTGTTTTGCGAGGCATATATTTTTATGCAAGCAAAATAATAACTTACTCTAAAATGAATGGTTTTTTTCATTGCTCAATTCATTAAAATGGTATCAATTGCATGTTATTTTTCTTTCCCGCAATATTTGTCGCATTTATCACCTCTATCTTAACCATTAAAATTCTTCTGCCTTTGGCCCCACATATTGGTTTAGTTGACTTACCTAATGAACGAAAAAAACATGATGGTGCCATTCCCCTTATTGGTGGTATTTCAATTTTTACTGGGGTTTTAATTGCCTCAAGTTTATTTATTGAACAAAGTCAGTTGTTAAATCTTTATTTGATTTCCTCGGCGTTATTGGTTTTTTTGGGAACATTAGACGATATTTATGATTTAAGTGTTAGTTCGCGGATCATTTTTCAAGGTATTGTTGCGGC
>CAZVPC010000032.1:7812-10467 GCA_964629005.1 uncultured Pseudoalteromonadaceae bacterium
CTTTTATTTTATTACCCATGATCATTGTCGTTGCGACGGTACCTTTTTTGTTTTACAACGTTAGCCGTAGAAATCCACGTGGTAAGAAAATTTTCATGGGTGATGCGGGCAGCATGTTTATGGGCTTAACGGTTATTTGGTTATTAACGCTTGGTACGCAAGGTGAAACCGCCTCGTTTCATCCTGTAACGGCATTGTGGATCATCGCTATTCCGCTTATGGATATGTTCGCTATTATGTTTCGTCGTATTCGTAATGGTGCTTCACCGTTCAAAGCAGACAATGGTCATTTACACCATATTTTAATGAAATTAGGCTTTAGTTCACGCAAAACATTACTGTTGATCAGCTTTTTAGCGATTATTATTAGTGCTATTGGTATTGTGGCTGAAATATATCACGTGTCAGAAAGCTTAATGTTAGGCTGGTATTTTGTGTTATTCATTGCTTACGTGTTTATTTGCGCTAAATTGGTAAAGTTAGCAAAATAGACATTTTATAACGATTGCGATAGCCTTGTCCTATTACTCATGAAAATCTACATTTTCAAGTGAATTAATAGTATTAATTCACGATCCTTTAATTATCGAGTGTTGAAATAAATTTATGATGAAAAAAATGAAAGGTTTTACTTTAATCGAATTGATGATTGTATTGGTTATCTTAGGGCTACTCGCTTCATTAGTTGCACCACAAATGTTTTCGAAAGTTAGTTCAACCAAAATTAAAACAGCAACAGCGCAAATGCAGATGTTTCAAACCGCATTAGATACTTATCGTTTAGACATCGGCGATTACCCCACTAATTTAAACGAATTGGTACATTCAAATCAAAAAGGTTGGGACGGTCCATATATTCCTAAAGCTATTCCTAATGATCCTTGGGGAAATCCTTACCAGTTTAAAGTACCAGGAGAAAACGGCGCACCATTTACAATGTATTCGCTTGGTAAAGACGGGAAAGAGGGAGGTGAGGGCGAAAGTGCAGACGTTATCCATCAATAGTAAACTTGAAAAAATCCTTATTGATAAAGGTATTGATACACAAGATATTGAAAAAGCAAAAACTTATCAAAAAAAGCATGGTGGTGCGTTAGAACAATTGCTGGTGAACCTTGGCAGTTTGGCTGAAGAAGAATTAGCTGAATTGTACAGTCAATTATTAGACGTTGAATTGCTAATTAAAGTACCTACCGTAGCAAGTGATTTTCAAGCCAACATTCCTGCCGATATCAACGTTGAATTTTTAATTAAGCGTTCATGGGTACCTTTTTCTTTAGTTGATAAAACTGTAAAATTTGCTACTAATCAACCGCTTAATTGGGAAGTTCAACAATATCTTGATTGTTTCTCAACACCCTTTAAATTCGTCGTTTGCAATGAAACTATACTTGAAGAGCTCAAGGCGCAATTAACTAACCAGAGTGCTACCGAGAACATTGATGATGATCTATCGGCACTATCAGAGCTAGAAGAAGATAAATTACGAGAGCTTGCCAGTGAAGCCCCCACCGTTAACTTACTTAATTCTTTAATTGCCAAAGGTTTGAAAATTGGTGCCTCAGATATGCACATAGAACCTGTTAAAGGTCGTAGTCGTATTCGATACCGTGTTGATGGCGTGCTGCATGAAGCGGAAACCATTCCTAAACGCTTGCAGTTGCCAGTTATCTCGCGATTAAAAATATTATCAGGTATGGACATTGCGGAAAAAAGACGCCCGCAAGATGGCAAAATAGAATTAAAAATAGCCAACATAGACCTAGATATTCGCGTTTCATCTTTGCCTTTAAATGAAGGCGAAAGCATGGTGATGCGTTTTTTACGCAAAGACTCGGTAACTTATGCAATGAATTCTGTGGGTATTTCTGCGGATATTCAGTCTTGGCTAGAAGAAGATTTAAAAAGTACTGCGGGTGTGGTGTTATTAACCGGCCCTACTGGCTCAGGTAAAACGACAACACTTTATACCTTTTTACATTCTTTAAATAATGACGATGTAAAAATTATCACCTTGGAAGATCCCGTTGAGTATCAGTTAGAAGGTGTTAACCAAGTACAAGTTAATAGTGATATTGGTTTTACCTTTGCTGAAGGGTTAAGGAGCATTGTTCGTCAAGATCCTGATATTATTATGTTAGGGGAAATACGAGATCAAGAAACTGCGAGTATTGCCATGCAGTCTGCCTTAACTGGCCATTTAGTGTTCTCAACAGTTCATACTAACGATGCGCCAAGTGCCTTTACGCGTTTACTCGACTTAGGCGTAGAAGAATTTTTACTTAATGCAGCCATTGTATCCATTGTGGCACAACGTTTGGCTCGTAAACTCTGTGAACACTGTACCACCGATGATCTCGAAAGTGACGATATCATAAAACGTTATCAACTAGAAAAATTGTCATTAAATAATACCATTAACTTAAAGAAAGCGGTTGGTTGCGAAGCATGTGGTTTCACTGGCTACAAAGGCCGAACTGCTATTATAGAGTATTTACGCTGCGATAATGACATCAAAATTTTAGCGAAAGATCATACCTTTATTCAAAAAGCGAAAGCGGTTAATAAAGCGAAAGGTCGGCGTACGTTACTCGAAGACGGTTTATTAAAAGCCATTGCGGGCATCACAACTATTGATGAAATAATTCGGGTTGC
>CAZVPC010000032.1:10567-19683 GCA_964629005.1 uncultured Pseudoalteromonadaceae bacterium
GTTTATTAAAAGCCATTGCGGGCATCACAACTATTGATGAAATAATTCGGGTTGCTGGATGACTATATACCCATTCTCTTTAATCAATACTTTGCCTCTAAGCCTTTTAACTCTCGCTGAAACGAGTATTTCGAGGTAACATGAATATATATCGATATGCTGCTTATGATAGTCATGGTACTAAAGTGCAAGGTGAACTTTCTGCCGAAGATATTGCACAAGCAAAATTAAAGATTAAGCAAAAGCAACTCACCTTGATTGAGATAAACGAAGCGATTAATAAGACTAGCTCGACATTATTTCAACGGCGTTCGTCAAAAGTAAGTCTACAATCTTTAGAATTTATTACCTCAGAACTCGCCATCTTATTAAAAAGTGGTGTTAGATTTGATCGTGGTTTAGATATTTTAAAAAAAGGCACCTCAGATATTGCCTCTTCAACCTTGCTTGAAAAATTGTCAGCCAATATAAAAGCAGGTAGTAGTATTGCTGAAGCGTTTGCTGACTTTCCTGATGTTTTTGATGCGCTGTATGTAAATATGATCAAATTAGGCGAAGCTTCTGGTAATTTAACCGATGTGTTTTCACGTTTATCCCGTGATCTTAAGTTTAAACGTGCGTTACAAAGCAAAATTATACAATCGATGACTTACCCTATGGTTATTCTTTTTGTTTGTGTGGCTTGTATTTTATTTGTTTTTAATTACATTGTGCCACAAATGAGTTCGATATTTGATCGCGCTGATGAATTACCTGTTTATACACAAATATTATTATCGGTAAGCGATTGGTTTGTAAACTATCAATGGTATCTTTTATTGGCAATTATCGCGTTTGTCTTGTTGATCATCAATAGTTTGAAAAATGAAAAATTTCAGCAAGCTGTTGCTGAACTGGGCTTGAAAACACCATTAATTGGTAAGTCTATTTTATTAGTTGAGCGTATCCGTTTTAATTCATCGATGGCAATGATGCTTTCGGGCGGGGTTTCATTGGTTGACTCTTTGAAGCTTTCAGCGGGTAATATTAAAAACCTGCAAATTCAAGCGATGTTGAAAAATGTACGAACAAAAGTGCAACAAGGCGGTATTTTATCCGAAGCCCTTAAAATGACACCGTTATTTACTGAATTTAATATCTCTTTAGTTGAAGTGGGTGAAGAAAGTGGCGAATTAATTCCCGTTTTTGAAGAAATTTCTGATCGTTCACGGCAAGATTTTGAAAGTTGGACTGATACTTTCACTTCGATGATTGAACCTATTTTAATTTTAGTTATGGGTGGCATTGTTGGTTCGGTGGTTGTGGTTATGTTACTTAGCATCGTCTCAACTAATGATATTGGCCTTTAAGGTTTACTCGCCTTATGGTTAAGCTCGACATAAAAAAAGTGAGTGCTTTTACCTTGATTGAATTAATGATAGTCATCGCTATTATGTCAATTGCGTTAACGTTAGTGGGGCCAAACTTATTTAAATCTTACCAAAAAGCTCAATATCAAACGGATATGATAAAATTGCGTGAAAACATGAAAGCAATCAGCCGTAAAGCTTTCCTCAATAATCGAGCGGTAAAATTACAATTTAGCACTAATAAAATTCAGTATCAGTATCTTGATAGCAACAAGCCTTTAGTGGTTAAAATTTTTGAGCATATTACTTTTCCGGCACAAACCGTGTTAATTTCTTCATCAGGTTTTATTGACAAGTTTGATATTACAATCACGACAGGTAAAACGAGTAAAAAGATGTCGTTACGTGAGATCAATGCGTTATGAAATATAACCAAGGCGGTTTTACACTCATTGAAGTATTAATTGCTTCTTTCATTATGTTTATTGCCTTAGCAACTTTTACTATGGTTTTTCGTGGTGCGTTGTTATCAAGTGAGCGTGCTGAGTCGGTAGTCTCTACCTCAGCCTATACCGACTTAATTGTTGACAAAATCTCGGCTTCATTAAAGCAGCAACATAAAAAAACGCAAGCAGGTGGTCAAGGGATGTTGCTTGGAAGGCAATTTTTTTGGCAAGCGCATGTTAAACAAGTTTCGCGACCACCAGCACGATATTTTGGCGGTAGCTTAGAGCAAGCAAGCCACACGATAAAATTGTGGCAGGTTAAACTAACGGTTAAAACGAATACTAGCGCGAAAGATTTTACCTATGAAGAGGTCACATGGTAAATCGTCCTATGGGTTTTTCATTAATTGAAATGTTAATTGCGATGGCAATAATGAGCATGACCCTGTTGATCTCAAGTTTAGGCTATTCTTTTTTTATGGAAAAATGGCAGGGAAATTTGGGACGATTTGATAACTCAGTGTTATTGGCTAAGAAATTAATGTTAACTCGTCAAGCGCTTTCTGGCTTATTACCTTATATTTTAAGAGATCAAAATAATCAAACGGTGATTTATTTTGAAGGAAATCAAGATAGTTTAGTGGGTGTAACCGCGCGGGCATTTTACTCGCCAAAAACGCCTAGTGTTTTTCGTTTTAACATCGTCCAAGCGGATGATTTTTCATATTCGTTAGTTTACGAAGAAGCTTCATTGGCTCAATCACCGTTAGTTTCCTTAAAACAACCGATAAACTATCGTCATAAAATTGTTTTGTTTACCAACTTAAGTGATATAAAGTTTAGTTATTACGGCTATAAAAATGATACTGACCGAATAAATGGTGTTAAGCAAGAGTGGTGGCAAAGTTTTAATGCGTTATCACGTCGACTGCTGCCAGCTACTATTCGTATAAGCTTTATTTTAGATGATCAACAAGAACAATTTGAGTTTCCTGTGGCGCAGATCGATCCGCGATTACTGGTGTTATTTAATGATCGCTTCTAAACCTAGCGGTGTGGCTTTGATCCAAGTGTTGATCATGACCGCAATTATGTCATTGATCGTTTTGCAATTTACGCAAACGGCCCGCGAGCAAGTGAGTACTGCACAAGCTTTTCAAAACCGGATCAAAGCAGAATTATTGCTGAAAACCGCAAAAAGTCGATTACTGTTCACGCTATTTAAATACGATCCTGTTGATATTTCAGATAAAACAATTAATGGCGTAAAATGGAATTTCAGAGGTCAAGCTTTTGTGCCATCGCCTGGGGTTGTCATTAAAATACAAGCGGTAAGTGGTTTGTTGTCGGTTTTAACGACGCCAGACAAATATTGGCAAAAAACGTTGCTATTTTTAGGGGTTGAAGCCGATAAAGTTTCGTCTATTATTGATAGTATTCATGATTGGGTAGATACCGATAATATTCCACGCATAGATGGTGCGGAACAAAGCCAATATGGCGGTAAAGTTTTTGGTCCTAGAAATGGGCCGTTACAACATATTAGCGAGTTGATGAACATTAAAGGTATAACTGCCGACTTATATGAGCAACTTAAACCGTTAGTAACCATATATACTTTGGCCACGTTTAATCCAGCACTAGCACCACATAAATTAATTCATGCCATTTTTTCAACAGATATTGCTGAGCAAATTATTAACGCCCAAAATGCGGGTAATTTTACTGAGCAAACATGGTCTAGCATTGTCGGTAGCCGAGAATATGACTTTGTTGATATTCATCCTAGATCAACGTTCAAGGTGAGTATCAGCGTAAATTTAGGCGAGGTCATATTAACCGATCGCTTCGATATTAAAGTACAAACGCAAAAAGCGCGCGATCCACTAACAATTTTGGCGAATTATTAGAAAGGTTGAAGCGGGTAGTTGTAATTAGTGTTTGAACAGTAGATAATTTCACGCTTTTAGTTAGTCGCTATGTTCGCAGTGGGGAGAGTAAGTTCTGATCAGTAAAATTTTAAATAAAGTCTTAGCTTTTTCTGGTATATACATAAAACAATTTTATGCTTTTTCTGATAAAGCCAGCGCCCAGTTTTTAATAAAAAAATCAGCAGACTTTAATCGTCCGTTACTTGTTATTGGTCGAGAACACTATTATGAATGTGCGCGCGACTTACCAATTGGACGAGTCGATGAAGTAAAAAAAGCAGCATTGCTGATGGATGATCTTGCGCCATTTTCAGGGGTTAATTTTTTTCTGATCGAATCGCTTACCCGAGATAGTTCGCGTATTCATTTTTTTGTGGTGAGAAAGTCAGTTTATGATCTGCTTGCCAAAAAGAGCTGGTTATTATTTCCAGAGTCGATGTTAATAAAACAAGCACTAAATAAGCAACTGACGTCTAATGTTATTATTGCTGATATTGCAGAACGCCAAATAATCGCTTATAAAACAAATGATGGTTTCAAAAGTGTGCTTAAAGATGGCACTGATCAATTAAATAAAATAGCTCAATATTCTGCTGGGCAGCTCGATGAAGCTAAAAAACTAACGACTCAACATTATTCAGCGTTACTGTTACGATCTGCATTTACTTTGCCACGGTACTGTTATCAACAGGCATTTAACCTACCTCGATTTATCTCGTTATGGAAAAATGTACCAATTAAATTTGTCGCCATTGCTTGTTCGCTGGTGTTTTTTACTTATCTGGCACTATCTAGTGCTTGGCTTAGCTACCAACAAACAAGGCTGTCAAATGAAATAACACAACAAAAAGATCAGTTAGAAAAAGTGTTTTCGCTACAAGCAGCCATTAATAAAGAACTGGCAGCACAAAAACAGCTAGCTAAGATTAAAAACTTATCACTGATCACGGCCAATGTTTGGCCATTGTTACTTGAATTGGTTGAACAGAACACGGAACTATTATCGGTTAATTTTGAAAATGGTGAGTATACCGTTAGAATGAGATCAAAAAAATCAACGACTATCATGCAGTTTCTCTCTGATAATAAAAGCATAACCACACCGATCATGGCTTCGCCAGTGGTGAAAAATCGTGGTAAAGAGATCATGACGGTAAGGTTTTCGTTAATAAATAAAAACAATAAACCGACCCAATCGACTAGCGCTAAAGTTGCTGTTTTGACGGAGGCTCGTCGTGTCAGTGCTTCGTAATCGTCAGTTGATGTTATTTATTATTATTGGCTTAGCGGCGATAAAGTTTTTACTTGTGCCTATTTTTGATTGGCAAAATATTCAAATAAAATCAATTAACCGACAAAACTCACAATTGGTTAAAGGACTTGACTTATTAGCTAATCAAAAGCAATTAATTACACAGTTACAAACACTACGTAACCATGCTCAGCGGCAATTGAGTTTAATTGCACGTACTGACGAAACGGCTATTGTTTATCAGGTTAATATACAAAAGCAGATGGAGAAGTTGTTAGAAAAATACCATTTAAATGCTCGTAGTACGACCTGGCTTAATAAAGTTACCCGAGGAAACATTGAAGAGCATCGCTTGGAAATAGCATTAAAAGGCAGTGTAAAGAATTTTATTGAATTTATTAGTGAGATAGAGCAACAAAAACCCAAGCTGGCGATATTAGAATATCGCAGTATTATCAATCAAATGTCACCCCAAAGCCATGAGCTCGGTCGTTTTTCGGGCAAGTTTATTGTGGTTGGCTGGCGTAATATAGCTGGGGGTAAAGCATGACTAATCGCACATTAATTCTGACGGCAAGTGTTTTTACTCTTATACTATGCGTGTTAGATTTTAGTACACGTTTAACGTTTGCCAAAGTAGACACGGTTGATAAAAATATAGCCTTAGATAAAAATGGCTTAAAAACGGTATTTTTTGGCGCAACAGAAAAAAAAGCATTAGCGAATAAACTGGCTAAATTTGATGTAATAGCACCTAAAAAAGTGGTTGCTGTGGTTAAAAAAGCATTACCCGTAAAACCTAAGATAAATTTATTAACCGCGCAGCAGCAACAGGCTCAACAAGGAAAGTTATGGGGTTTGTTTGATGACAAATTTAAATATACGTTAATTGCGACGTTTGATAATAACGGTAAACAATTTGCTTTTTTTGAACAAAAAAATTTACTGACAGAAACTAAGCAAAAAATTCGTATATTTCTGGGCGAAAAGCTTGCAAACTACCAATTAACGCAAGTTGATAGCAACTCGGTGAAGTTAGTACAAGGCGAGCAAAAAATACAACTACAACTATTTTTGATAAAAAGATAATATATCGAATTTATTTCAGGATCTGTGTACGTCTTCCTGAATTTATTTCAGGATCTACATAACGGTTTTAGTATTAACATGACAACATTTACAAGCATCCTGAACAAGATGTATAGGCACGAAATAGTATAATGATGACAAAACAATATAAATTAATGATGCAGCCAGTAAAATTTTTCATTCCTTTTTTATTAACTTTTTTTACGTTAAGTTGCGTAAATACTAACACTAGCGTTAATGAAGGTCTTCATGATGGCGCAAAGCCACTGCAAGTAAAAAAATCTTTTTTACATGGTGAAGGGGGTATTTTAAGTAAAAGTGATGTGGCGAGTGAAGATGGATCAAATCAGCGTGATAGAAAAGGCGGGGTGCAGCGATTACCTTCGTTATCACGCGATGATGTATTATTTCAATCAACGAGGTTAAGTAATAATTTTTCAACCAAAGTGATGGTTAAAGTAGCGGCAAACAATATGTCGATACAAAATTTCATCCATTATGTTTATGGCGAGCTATTAGCGGTTAATTATATTTTAACCCCTGAAATCGCGGGTATAAATAAACCAGTGACTTTAAGTTTGCAAGATCAAGTTTCCCAGCGGCGCTTGTTTTTATTAGCAGAGTCGATCTTAGCTGAGCGTAATTTAACGCTTAAATACAGTGATAATGTTTACTTAATAGCGAAAGTTAACCCCAAAAGTAAATCATCAACGGTTGTTGGTGTAGGCCGTACCGCCAGTTCAGTTCCCGCAGGTAGTCGTAGAATATTACAAGTGGTACCCATTCTTTATGGTATTAAAACCACACTTAAACGCACGGTTGAACAATTATCCGACGTTACTATTTCAATCGATGCAAAACAAAGCGCTTTGTTTGTTACTGGAGATTATGCCAACGTTTCTAGAGCACTGGAGCTTATTCGTTTATTAGACTCTCCGGCTAATCGAGGACGACATATCGGGGTGGTACAATTAACGTACTCATCGATAGGTTTATATTTAGATCAAATATCAAGTTTACTGACAACTGAAGGGGTACCTAATAGCATTAATACCCCAGGTAATAATAATTTGGTGTTTGTGCCTTTGCCGCAAATAGGTGCCGTTGCGATTTTTGCCGCGACCAAAGAATTATATGATCGTGTTCGATTTTGGACGAAAACACTAGATAAACCGAGCGAAGGTGACGTAAAGCAGTATTTTGTGTTTCATCCTCGTTATGCCAGAGCGCGTGATATTGGTGAAAGCTTAACACCGTTAATTAGTGCGCGCTCTCGGGGGAGTTCAGCAAAATTGTCAACGACAGCTAAAAAAAATCGTCAAGACAAATCGGGTACTAGTAGTGGGCAATTGTCTAAGTCTAGTCGTCAAGTTGGCGGTTCTAATAATGATATTACCTTTGTGGTGGATGAACGTTCTAATGGCATAATTTTTTATACCACAGGAACAGAGTACCGCAATGTTATCCCCTTGATTAAACGATTAGATGTATTACCCAAACAGGTAATGTTAGATATTGTTATTGCTGAAGTTAAGTTGACTGGTAATTTTAAATTTGGTGTTGAGTGGGCCTTAAACAATGGTGTATTTAGTGCCAGCACTATTGGCTCTTTTGCAGTGAATAAAATTGGTGGTTTAGCCTTGTTATCAACTGGTGGCAACAGTGATAAAATACAGGCCGCTTTTTTGCAAGATGATCAGAATATTAATATATTATCAAATCCCAGTTTATTAGTACGAGATGGGGTGACCGCGAGTTTAGATATTGGTGCTGATGTTGCCATTGTAGGAGGTACCACGCAAGATCCGGTTAATGGTACGACTATTAACAACCAGTATCGCAAAACGGGTATTAAAGTGGCCATTACGCCAACGATAAATGCCCAAGGCATCGTGATCATGGAGATTAATGAATCTATTAGTAATACCGTGCCTAATTCTGCCGGTGCTGGTGGTAACCCTAATGTGTTTGAACGTAATGTGCTGACTGAAGTGGTCGCGGAGAATGGGCAAACGGTTATTTTAGCCGGCTTAGTCGATGAAAATAAATCCACCAGTGAACTTAAGGTTCCATTTTTTGGTGACTTGCCGTTAATTGGACATTTGTTTAAACAAAATGCGGTGATCAGTGCAAAAACTGAATTAGTGTTAATGATCACCCCAAGAGTTATCAATCGTTCCGATCAATGGGGTGATATTATGTCCTCTATTAAACAAAATTTTGAGAATATACAAATAGATTGAGTTTAGAACTGTTAAAATTAGTCTTGTTAATATATCATTACTAGATTAGTTTGTTGTTGATAGCAATAACAGGCTATCTAAAAAAAATTGCCAATATCTTCGTTTTTGATGATATTGGATAAAAAAAAGACAAAATATTGATGTAATTAATAAAGTTAGCCATATATTGTTGACTTTTAGTTATATTTATATATAAATGACTTATTCGTTTTTCTAGCTTTCGTTATGAATGCTGTCGAACGAAAACTAGAACCGATAAAGGTAAAAAAGCGAACACAAGCAAAATGATTTGTAAAGTGTTCAATTTCATGAAATTGGAGATAAAAAATGTTTAAAAAGACGCTTATCGCTGCTGCTGTTGTGGCCACAACTGCAACATTCGGTGCCTCTGCTTCAACTGTAACAGTTACAGGCGAAACGGTAGGTGTTGAATACGCTGTAGGGATTACTCAAATTACTGCAAATACAGTAACATTGACCACGGGTCGTGATTTTAACAGCGGTGATATTATCACGTTAACTTTCACCGGTGCGACTGTTGCAACTAAAACTAAAGCTGCTACCCCAGCGGCTATTACTCCTAGTATTGGTGGTACTATAGTTGATCCTGCTGATAAAACTAAAACTAAGGCTCTTACAGGTATTGAATTTTTAGAATATTCAGGTAACACTATTAAGTTACTTGTTACTTCTACAGCAACTGTTCTATCTGGAGCTAAGATCGAAATTGACGGTGTTGAATTGATCGTTTCTGGCGCTGCAGACAAAGGTTTAGTTAAAGTTTCTGCTGCGGGTAAAGTATCAAC